>CALGRI010000389.1 GCA_937880875.1 uncultured Pseudomonadota bacterium | reverse complement strand
CTGTCTGTCTGAAACAATGGACCCGTTAAATCGAACAGGAAAATCCCCCCTGTATGCTTCGTATCCGGAAAGGTAAGAATTCATGATCCCGGTCCCCCGGGTATCTGTCATAAACTCATCCCTGTATCCGATCAAAGATCTTGAAGGGATTGAAAATTCAATTCTCACCCTGCCTTTACCATTGTTCACAAGGTTGATCATCTTGCCTTTTCGGATGGAAAGCTTTTCCGTTACAACACCCAGAAAAGATTCTTCACAATCCACAAACAGGTGTTCGATGGGTTCCAGTTGTTTTTCATCTATATATTTATAAATGACCTTGGGTCGGCCAACGCAGAGTTCAAATCCTTCTCTGCGCATGGTTTCGATCAGGATGGCAAGCTGGAGCTCACCCCTCCCCTTGACAGTGAAACTTTCATCTGTAGTGCTTTCTTCAAGTTCAATGGCGACATTCATTAAGGTTTCTTTAATAAGACGTTCCCGGATTTTCCTGGACTGAACATATTTTCCTTCCCGACCGGCAAAAGGAGATGTGGAAATGGAAAACTTCATGAACACCGTGGGCTCATCCACTGTGATTCTTTTCAAGGGCACAGGATCTTGTTTTGTGCAGATGGTGTCTCCGATTTTAACATCCTCGATACCGGATAATACAATAATATCCCCCACCTGGGCCTGTTCTACAGGTAAAAGTATTGTCCCTTCATAGGTCTGCAGCTTGGATACCTTTAATGGTAAAAGTTTATTATTTTCGTCTATGCGCACAAGATTTTCATTAAACTTGGCACTGCCGTTAAATATCTTACCAATGGCAAGCCGTCCAAGATAATCAGAATATCCGAGATCTGAAACCAGCATCTGAAATGGGGCTTCAGGATCGTAGGTCGGGGCAGGCATTTCTTCTAAGATGAGATCAAACAAAGCCGTTAAATTGTCAACGTCTTCATCGAGTTCTTTTTTAACAATGCCATCACGACCAATGGCATACATATAGGTAAAATCAAGCTGTTTTTCCGTGGCATCAAGATCAATGAAAAGATCATACACCATATCCAGAACCTCGTCGGGTCTGGCATCCTTGCGGTCAATCTTATTGATAATAACCATGACGGGAAGATTGGCTTCAAATGTCTTTTTAAGGACAAACCGGGTCTGGGGCAAGGGGCCTTCCGATGCATCAACAAGGAGAATCGCACTGTCTGCCATGGAAAGCGCTCTTTCCACTTCACCACCAAAATCCGCATGACCAGGGGTATCAATAATATTGATTTTAACACCCTTCCAGGTCACAGAGCAATTTTTAGCTGCAATGGTGATGCCGCGTTCTCTTTCAAGGTCCATGTTGTCCATGAGGCGTTCGTTCACCTGCTGGCCTTCCCTGAAAAGCCCGCTCTGCCTGAACATTGCATCAACAAGGGTGGTTTTGCCATGGTCAACATGGGCAATGATGGCAACGTTTCTTAATTTATTATTAAATTCTGTATTTTTTTTCATGATTCTCCTGTTAGGATCCTTAATATCCCGTGATTATTCACCGGCGGAGAATATAACCATGAAAATTAAAAAGGCAACTATTACTTTGACACTCGCGTTGTACCGTCAGCCGCCGTAATAATCCTCACCCTGTCACCTGCAGAGATTATGACATCTGCTTCCTGTACAACAACGATGGTCTGGCCATTGTCTTTTTTCACAATAATTTCAAGGCCTGGTTTCTTTGTTATTCCTTCTTCTACCATCGTTCCTGCCGCAGCTCCGGCAATGGCTCCGATCACTGTGGCAACAGTTCTGCCTGATCCGCCTCCCACCGTGCTGCCCAGAACACCGCCTGCCACACCACCTGCAGCAGTTCCAATGGGGGTTTTGGTGCCTTCAATCACGACTTCCTTTATTGACTCAACCGTCCCATTTTCAACGGTCTGAGCCTGTCTTGCATGATCTCGTGAATACACCTGGCCAGATCTGCTTGATGCACACCCTGTCAAATATACGGCAATTATCGCCATAAAAAAAATTATGCCTGCTTTGAATTTTAAAATTTTCATAACACCATCCTTGTTAAATAAAATTAACTATTAAGCCTATCTGCAATACTAAAGCAGAATTCATTTTTGCCCAGCCCGAAAAACAAAATTTAATTCTAATTTTGTTAATATTATATCACATATTTGTAAAGGGTGAGCAGGAAATTTTTGTTCGGTTGGAGACCCGCAGGCCGTGCAAAATTTAATATCCATAAATCATTATTTCCCCTTATTTTTCCTTAGCTATACTCCATAATGCCTTGACCCTGGGATTGGCAAGGTTTTTTTCCCGGGTGCAAAGACCAATGACAAAAGGCGGCAATTCCGGAGTTTCATCCAGAATCTTTACCCGGTTAAAAAAAGGGCTTTTTTCAAGCACCATTCTGGGGATAAGTCCAATACCGCAGCCCAGGCTGACCATAACAATGATGGCCTCATTTCCTGCCACCTGGGAGTAAATATTGGGAATAAAATTTTCCTTGGCAAACCATTGGTCAATGCGGTCCCGGCTCAACCCATGATCCGGGATAATCAAAGGAGTCCGCTCCCAGTCTATACCTCCTTCTGCATGCAGGATAATCTCTGGATATTGCAGCGAGGCAATAAAAACAAGGGGTGTCTGGAACAGGGTTTGAAAGACAAAATCTTTGGGTAAGAGATCCGGCAGCGCTGCAATGACCATGTCTGCATCCTGGGCTGAGAGTTTGAGAATGGCCTTGGCTGCATCTCCGGTTTCAAGGTGTATTTTAACGCTGGGATGGGCCTTTCGATACCGTGACATAAGATCAGGGAGAATGCCATAGGCTGCTGTCACAGAACAATACAATGAGAGCTCGCCTTCCAGGATATCCTCAGATGACAG
>CALGRI010000388.1 GCA_937880875.1 uncultured Pseudomonadota bacterium | reverse complement strand
TGCCTATTACGAATCAAGCCTTGATGGCACAATTTTAGAAATCAGCCCTTCAATACAAGATATCTCTCAGTATACCAGACAAGACTTAATCGGAAAATCATTGTATGACATTTATGCCAATCCTGGTGAGAGAGACAAATTGATTCAGAATATTATGGAAAACGGGAAAGTCCGTGATTTTGAAATTATAATGATGGATAAAGATGGCTCTCAGGTTGCCTGTTCAATTGTGAGTGCGCTGGTAAAAGATGAGATGGGTAAGCCGATAAAGATCGTTGGTTCCATGCGCGATATCACCCAACGCAAACAGATAGAAAAAGAGTTAAATAACCACCGTGATCATCTGGAGGAGATGGTTGAAGAGCGTACGGAAGAGCTTCAAAAAGTAAATAAGGCGTATATGGATGCAAACAAAGAGCTGAAAGAATTTGCCTATATTGTATCTCATGATCTAAAAGCTCCCCTCAGGGCCATCAGCCAGCTCACCCACTGGATTTCTGAAGACTATTCCCATGCATTTGATGATGACGGCAAACTGCAGATGGAGTTGATCATCAAAAGGGTCAGGCGCATGGACGGACTTATCGATGGTATCCTGCGGTATTCACGTGTCGGTCGAATTAGAGAAAAAGAAGAACGCCTGGATTTGAACCTTCTTGTCTCTGAGGTGATAGGCACTATTGCCCCGCCGAAAAATATCCGGGTAATATTCGAGAACAAACTGCCAGTGGTCTTGAGGGATTCCATACGGATGGAGCAGGTGTTTCAAAATTTGATTGAAAATGCTGTAAAATATATGGACAAGGATGAAGGTATAATCAAAGTGGGGTGTGAAAGCAAGGAAATGTTATGGGAATTTAATGTTTCTGACAATGGCCCTGGAATCGATAAAAAATACCATGATAAAATATTCCAAATATTCCAGACATTGGCTCCCCGTGATGAACATGAAAGCACTGGAATTGGTTTGACTTTGGTTAAAAAAATTATTGAGCTATATGGCGGTTCGATCTGGATAGAGTCAGAACCAGGCGTTGGGACAAGATTCTATTTTTCACTGCCTAAAAAAGGAGAAAAAAATGAGACGCTCAAAACATATACTTTTAGTTGAAGATGACCAAGTTGATGCCATGACAGTTAAACGTGCTTTGAAAGAAATCAATGTGGTCAACAGGTTGGATATTGTTAATAACGGAGAGGAAGCATTGGCATTCCTGAAAGATCCTAAAAATTATACTCCTGGTATAATTTTACTCGACTTGAATATGCCCAGAATGAATGGGATTGAATTTTTAAAAATCGTCAAAAAAGAGGATAGCCTTAAAAGGATACCTGTTGTTGTTTTAACTACATCTAAGGAGGATCAAGATAAGGTTGACAGCTTCAATTTAGGAGTTTCCGGGTATATGATAAAACCCGTTGATTACAAAAAGTTTGTAGAAGTTGTGAAAACAATTGATTTGTACTGGACATTGAGTGAACTGCCGGATTAATCAGGCATGCAGAGCCAACAGGGTATTGGAAAGGATATCGGATGATTTTATATAAAAAAAATCTGTTTTTGATAAGATTAAGGAGAAAATAGATGCCTGACCGACAAGACAAAAAAATTCGTCTTCTTCTTGTAGAAGATGACAGGGTGGACCAAATGGCGTTTGAAAAATATGTCAAAAATATGACACTGCCGTATGATTACACCATTGCCGGGTCTGTTGCCGAGGCCAGGACGATACTAAAATCAAACACCTTTGATATCATTATTTCCGATTATATGCTTGGAGACGGGATATCCTTTGAACTGTTTGATCTATTTAAAAAACTTCCTGTGATTATCACCACCGGCACGGGGAATGAAGAAGTTGCAGTAGAAGCCATGAAGAGGGGCGCCTGTGATTATCTAATCAAAGATCCTGAAGGCAATTACCTGAAAACCCTTCCGACCACAGTGGAACTTGTCCTAAAACGCAAACGGAACGAAGATGAATTGCAAAAATATCAAAACAGCCTTGAATCCATGGTAAAGGAACGAACAGGCGAATTACAGGCTGAAATTGCAGTGCGCAAAAAGGCTGAGGATGCACTACGTGTTTCACATGAAAGATTTCTGACGGTTTTGGACAGTATCGATGCAAATATTTATGTGGCCGATATGGAATCATACAAAATTCTTTTTATGAATAAAAATTTGATGAATACCTTTGGCAGAGATCTGACTGGTGAACTATGCTGGGAAGGGTTTAAAGGAGAATCCGAACCGTGCAAACACTGTACGAATGATCAATTAATAGACGAAAATGGTAAACCCACAGGCCTTTGTACCTGGCAAAATAAAAATCCCATTACGGGCAAATGGTATATAAACAATGACCGTGCCATAGAATGGTCAGATGGACGTTTGGTAAGGATAGAAATAGCGACAGATATTACTGATTTAAAACACATTGAGGAAGAACTTCGACAATCGCAAAAAATGGAATCCATCGGCACCCTGACAGGCGGCATCGCCCATGATTTTAATAATATTATGGGTATTATTCTTGGAAACGCTGAACTGGCTTTAGATGATGTCCCTAAATGGAACCCGGCTCATTCCAACCTTGAAGAGATCAAAAAAGCAAGTCTTCGGGCAGCAAATATTGTAAGGCAGCTTTTAAGCTTCACCCGCATAACCGACCAGAAACTGCAACCCATGGAAATTGCTCTCGTCATTAAAGATGCACTCAAGTTTTTGCGGTCAACAATTCCAACCACCATAGATATTGTACAGGATATTTCCATCACAGATGAAACTATTCTTGCAGACCCGACCCAGATCAACCAGATTATGATGAACCTTTGTATCAACGCTTCCCATGCCATGGAACAAACGGGCGGAAAGATTACCATC
>CALGRI010000387.1 GCA_937880875.1 uncultured Pseudomonadota bacterium | reverse complement strand
GTTTTCGGTCAGGCACTAAATAAAGAATTGAAATAACGAAATAAAAAAATAAACTATTCAGGAGAAAATAAATGACAGAGCACACCCAAATTAAAATGACTGAGATGAAGTATGATAAAGACAGACCAAAGGCTAAACACGAGTTGAAGATTGAGGACATCTCTCTGCGTGACGGGCACCAGTCGCTTTTTGCCACAAGGGGAAGAACAGAGGATATGATCCCTGTTGCAGAAAGGATGGATGAGATCGGTTTCTGGGCTGTGGAAGTCTGGGGTGGTGCGACCTTTGATGCCATGCATCGATTTTTAGGGGAAGATCCCTGGGCAAGACTGCGGACTCTGAAAAGATATTTTAAAAAGACTCCCTTTTCAATGCTTTTAAGGGGCCAGAATCTTGTGGGTTATAGAAATTATGCAGATGATGTGGCAAAGCTGTTTGTGAAAAAGACCGTTGATAACGGGATGGAAGTTTTCAGAACCTTTGATGCGTTAAATGATTATCGTAATTTTGAAACCGTTGTTCCTGTGATTAAGGAATGCGGTGCTCATTTCCAGGGCTGTATCTGCTATACTCTGACCGAACCCAGAATAGGCGGAGACGTGTACAACCTGGAGTATTATATTCAAAAAGCAAAAGATCTTGAGGATATGGGTGCGGACAGTATCTGTGTAAAGGATATGGCAGGCCTTCTGGCACCCTATGATGCCTATAAACTTATCAAAGCCTTAAAAGACAATGTCAAACCCTTGATTCATCTTCACAGCCATTTTACTTCCGGAATGTCGCCCATGACACATCTCAAGGCTATTGAAGCCGGGGTTGACATTATTGATACCTGTTTGACACCCTATGCCTACAGAACCTCCCATGCGGCGCTGGAGCCCTTTGTCATGTCGCTTCTGGGCACCAACAGGGATACAGGGTTTGATATCAATGCACTGGCAGAGATCAATGAAATTCTGGAAAGAGAAGTCATGCCAAAATACAAGCATCTTCTGGATGATACCAAAGTTTCAGGTATTGATATCAATGTTCTGCTTCACCAGACACCCGGCGGCATGCTGTCCAACCTTGTGAACCAGTTAAGGGATATGGATGCACTGGATAAAATGGATGAAGTTCTCAAAGAACTTCCAAGGGTCAGAAAAGAACTGGGCCAGATTCCTCTGGTAACACCCACAAGCCAGATTGTGGGCATTCAGACGGTGAACAATGTACTGTTTGATACGCCTGAAGAACGATATAAAATGGTGACAGCCCAGGTAAAAGACCTTTGTTATGGGCTTTATGGTAAAACAAGTGTCCCCATTGATCCTGAAGTACAGAAAAAAGCACTCAAAGGGTATGAAAGAGGTGAAGAACCCATTACCTGTAGACCGGCCCAAGTGCTTGAGCCTGAACTTGAAAAGGCAAAAAAAGAGATCGGGGATCTGGCTGTGGATGATGAAGATCTTATTTTATATGCTCTTTTCCCTGTTACCGGTAAAAAATTTCTGATGCAGAAATATGGTAAAGAACAGGTGCCTTCAAGTTTAAAACCCATCACACTTGAAGATGTGGCAAAGCAAAATAAGATGATCGAGAAAGCCAGGAAAGGCGAACTGGTTGAGAAAGTCAAGTTGGAAGACCTTCCCCAAAAGAGTGAATATGCCCGCACCTTTAACGTATTTATAGAAGGGGATTATTTTGAAGTGGGTGTTGATGAAGTGGGCGGTGCTCCTGTTATCACATACGCTCACGCTGCTCACGCTGCTGCCCCGGCTCCTGTGGCAGCAGCCCCGGTAGCGAGCCCGGTTCAAGCAGCACCAGCGCAGCCTGTCGCTCCTGCTCCAAAACCTGGGCCTGCAGCCAAAAAAGAACCCGCACCGGTTGCAACGGCGGGAACACCTGTCAAAGCACCCATGCCGGGTATGGTGATTAAATATGAAAAAAATGTGGGTGACCTGGTTAATGAAGGTGAAACCGTTGTGGTCATTGAAGCCATGAAAATGGAAAATGCCCTGCCTTCGCCGGCAAGCGGTGTGATTAAAGCGGTGAATTATAAAAGTGGTGATTCTGTTGCCAAAGGCGCTGTACTTGCTGTGATTGAATAGGATCAAACCCAAAATTTAATCAATTGATTTTTTAGAGTCGACAGCCCGGGTTTGACAAATCGGGCCATATGCTTATTTTGGTAGACTGAATGGGATAGAATACCAAAGGAGACGAATATAATGGCTTTTGAAACAAAAGACGAACTGCTTGAAAAATATTTAAAAATGGACAAACCCAAATGCCCGGATTGTAATAGCCCGATGACATTATGGGAAGTTCCCCCTATGAATTTCAGCGATGGACTTGGCTGGGGCACCCCATACCTGTTTGTCTGTTTTAATGATATGTGCGGCAGCTATAAACAGGGTTGGGAACATCTTCAAGAGACAATGGAAGTACCGGCATCCTATAGGTGCTATGTTGAACCGGGACAGAAAAATTTTGAGTACATGCCGGTTTTCAGTCCGGTGGGAGCCACAGGCGGAATACTGGATGATGAAGTCCTGATCCAGGAAGAAGCAAAAAAAGAATTGTTGAAACAGACATTCTCGGTTTTGACAGATTATTATATATCAAAGGACTGGGATGAGATTTTAAAGATTTGCCTTGATCCTAAGATTCCTCCAAAGGCAAGGCTTAAAGCAGCCCAGATGGTTGGCGAACTTGGTGATGCGGATGCAACAGAGCATTTGGTCAATCATAAGTTTCCCACCCCGGTTCTGCAGGAAGGGGTAAAAAAGGCTATAGAGCAGCTTCATGAAAGGCATTATACCCGTGAATGCCCCTATTGCGCCGAGATTATTAAGAAAAGGGCCACCATTTGCAGACATTGCAATAAGGAGTTATCCAACTA
>CALGRI010000386.1 GCA_937880875.1 uncultured Pseudomonadota bacterium | reverse complement strand
ATCTGGTTTCTCGTAGTCTGGCATGGGGTTGGAAGGTTCAGTAGAACAGCTTAAATCGATTTCATCCATGGAGGACATGATATTTACGCCGGAGGTTGAGATTTTGTCCATTTGTTTCCCCATCCCTATAAGTTTTGGATATAGTGCTTAAATTGATTTAAAACGGTTTTATCCATGCAGAAGTAAGTTATCCTGTTTTCATTTTAATGATATTATTCCTGGCCATGGATTTCAGGTTCACACCAACCCTGAGGGCTTTCAGTCCCCGGACATCCGGCATATCCTCCAGATTCATAATTTCAAGATCGTCATCGAGTTTGCCAATGCTTATGAGAAAATCAATATGTTGCTGGATTGCCTCGCCTTCGGACGGGTTGGAATAGACCACGGCAATCCGACCGGGCTGGGTAAGTCTTTCCCCTGATCCTTTGATCAATGCCTTGTCCAGGCGGGATTTTATGATTTCATGGCGGACATCATAGGCACCATCTACATCAAAGCGTTTTTCATCAAACCTGAATCGAATTGAAAGCGGGGTGTGGTTGATCAGGATAAGGTGACAGGTATCCAGGGGGGTTTTTAATTCCGGCTTAATCTGTTCTGTGCGCAAGGCCAGGCCACAGGCAAGCATCAGCTGCCAGAGCGTCAAATCCTTGATATGAAATCTGGCAAGCGTCTGATTTTCCATCATGGAGGCGCCGATATACATCATATAATCTATCCCGTCTGTCTGGCGTTTTTCAAAATAATGGGGAAAGGTCTGCTGGATCAACTCGTCCTCCTGATCTATATAGCTGGAGAGGGCTTTGTTTAATTTGGATACACTATTTTCATAATCTTTTCTTTTATTATAAACCATGCCTGTAGATGGATCCAGGGCAGAGGTATAGATCTCGATCCGTTTTGAAACCTCAGACCCAAGTCCTGTGAGATCATTAAAAAAAGGTGCCACTTCATTATTCAGAAGTGAAAACACGGCATTTTCGTCACCAGAGGATATCCCGGATGAGATGCCTTGAATCAGGGTTTTAATCCGGTATTTAAATTCATGTAACAACGGCCAGGGCCTTTGTTTTGAACCTGCTTCCAGTACATCCATGGCCAGGGTCAACTGCTGGGTTAGATCCTGCTGGATCCCTTTGTTTCGGGCCAGAGAAGATCCCCTGATATCGGATTGCCCATAAAAAGGAACCACATCCTTAAAGACAATGGATTCCATTTCTGAGTTAAGGTTGCCATTATGGATTCGTTCCATATGGGCAATGGCAGCCTTTTCAAAACGCCATTCCACAGAGGGGTGAACAGCCGTGCATTTTTCCTTGATAATTGATTGGACCTGTTTTTGCAATTGGTCCTGCCCTCTTTTTAAGGCCAGCGAAAATAAAGGGGTGATCTTTTCCAGTAGAATGGTGTTGATGGTGCTCAGGGCATTTGGAGTCCGGGTAAACATTTCCATAAGCCCGATGATTTCTCCCTGAAAGTACAAAGGAGATAAAAGCATGGATCTGATACCGGCCCCCACTGCCACCTGTTCTGCAGGAACCAGGTCCGGTTTTTTGGCAAGGTCTGGCACATGCAATATAGATCCCTTTTCCACTGCCTGCATCCAGACCGATCCCTGAAGATCTTCAAGGTTAATGTGATGGGAATTGGCAAACAGACAGTTGATCTTGGAGTCACAGTCATTTTTAAGGATCATGACCTGATCTCCTTGAAGCGCTCCAATACCTATGGATAGGTCAGGCCGCCGGAAAATAGCCTGAAGTCGTGATTCCAAAAGTTTTATTCCATCTGAAGAAAAAATGGCCTGCTGCTCAATCAGATCCTTTTTAAAAGCTGAAATAACCTCAGACTCGGTGATATCCATGGCCCGCACAATGGTAAATCCCGTGAATTCAAATTTATTTAAATCAATGTACCTGCTTAAAACGTCAATGTCAGAAATATGATTGCTGATCATAGCTTTGTCATCTTCTGAAAGTTTTTTTGGTGAATCAAGTGACTTTATCTGGACAAATTGAAAATCAGGGGTGAAACTATAGTAACGGTCCAGACCGGTTTTTTCTTGCGGTATTTTTTTTATATTCATAGTATCGAACCGCTGGCAGTTAAAATCATAAATTCGTTCCAGCACTAAATAATATATATCCACCAGTTTTTTTGATTTCTCTGCTTCAACGATTTCCTTGAGGTCTTCTTTGATAAAATTGTTATTGCCGAGAAACAGTCGTTGGAATTCCGGGGTCACAAAAAAAGGCTCAGATATACAGGGAGTAAAGGCTCCCATGATGTCAGTGCGAAAAGATGCCGGCGGAAATATGGCACTCATCAAAGGGATCATGATATCATGATATTTAATTAAGACTTCAATATCCTTTATATGACCTCTTATTTCCGGGATTTGGCTAATTTTGTCTTTCAATTCCGAGAACATTGATGCCATGTGGGAATATTTTGGCACCAGGTTTTTTTCCCAAAAGGCCAGCAGCGGGTCAAGACTGACGGCAGACCTGATGGAATCTACCCTGGAAGATGGGGGTGCGATACTATTTTTCATTGAAAGGCCTCCTTTAATAACTGAGTTCAGAATAACCATTTGAAAAATAATGTCAACACTGCATACCAGGGTGCCCCATCAACTTTCGAGTTCGATGTTAGGCTAGGGTATAGGAGCAAGATAAAAAACTATCGGCTAAAGCTGGCCTTTTCTTAAGTTGTTATAGCCTTCCAGCTTTATGTGCTTAAGATCGCATTTTTCCTTGATTATTTTGGCTGCTGCAAGGTTTAATTCTTTTTGTTCGGCATCCACTTTTACATTAAATCCACAATTAAACGGGCCCAGTCGAATGGTGTCCTCAACTCCGTCATAGGTCTCATATATTTTTGTGTATGGATGGGCAAACAGCCATCGCAGCTGTAACGTTGTGACTGTATGCCCTGAAAGGCTGTCCATAAATCCTTCCAGATCCAAAAGGTCCTGGTCTGTAAGATTGTTCCAGCCAAGGATAACATTGGCATTGACCTTGAAGCCGGTTTGCATGCAAAATTCAAGGGTTTCAATAACCTCGCTCATTATGGTGCCCTTGTTTAAATATTTCCACATCCGGTCCGAGGGAAATTCAATGCCAAATCCCAATGTGCAGGTTGGAATTTTTTTGTCAAAGTTTTTAACCGCCTGCTTTAAGGCATTGGTTTCGGCCTTGGCTGCCCGCATGAAGAACCGGTATTCAATATCATCTCCCAGGGGCAGGTTTGGAAGAATGGCTTTAATGTGTTCCGGTGTAATGGAGCCCGTGTTGAGACGGACAATTTTGTGTCCTTTAAAGTCAAGATTATTAAATTCAAGGTCCAGGTTTTTGCGTTTTCTGAAATGCTCAGTGCAATGCTGGGCAATGGAGCAGAAAGGGCATTTTTTCCAATAGCATTGATTTTCAAGGGTATAGGAAAAATAAATTTTGCTGTTCTCAGGAATTGATTCTGGAATTTTAAGTTTCCACTTCCCTGAAAATTCTGGTACGTTGAAGAGGCTTTCAACACTTTGGCCAGTGAGTATCAGGTTGGACGGCAGTTCTTTTTCCACCTTGAAGTGGACGGAATTCCATTTATTGTGGCCGATGCTTCGTTCAGAAGCCACTGGCCCGCCAACAATGAAGCGTATATCAGGATTTTGGATTGACCAGGTATAGGCCTGATATAAGTGGTTGAAATAACTGGCACTGACATAGACTATTCCCTTTTGTATGGGAAGGGGAATATCCTGATAGGTTTCTTCCAAATACCACTTGTCATTGTCTTCCTCATGCGACATCCAGTAAAAGTCCCCTTTTTCTTTACACAGGTCCCAGGTATCTGAAAATCCATTGCAAAGGTCAAACCAGCCGCTTTTTGTTTTGTTATAAAATTGAATAAACAAGGTATCTTTCATGTTTATATATCCATGCTTTTGCTCTCTGTTTCAGATTGATAATTAATTTTTAAAATTAAACCCGGGTTGTGCCAGGATCAATTTTTTGGTGTAGGCATGTTGAGGGTCTTTAATAACCTTGTCTGCGATTCCGGTTTCAACAATAACCCCATTGTGGATTACCGCAATCCGATCACACATGTATCTGGCTGCAGCCAAATTGTGCGTGATAAAAAGAAAGGTCATTTTAAATTTTTTACGAATATCCAGCAATAATTGGAAAAGCTGGATGGCAATGGTGGCATCCAGCATTGAGGTGGGCTCATCTGCCACAATAAAATCTGGATCCAGGATAATGGCACGTGCCACGGCAACCCGCTGCCGTTGCCCACCGCTCAATTGATGAGGATATCGGTAAAAAAAATCTTCTCCTGGAGACAGGCCTACAATTTCCAGGGTCTCAAGTACTTTCTCGCGCCGGGTGAGGGCGTTGCCGATCTTGTTGACAACCAGTGGTTCTATAATGGTTTCAGCAATGGAAAGATGAGGATTCAGGGATTGATAAGGGTCTTGGAAAATCATCTGAACCTTTGACCTATAGTCTTTCAGCGACCTTCCTTTTAGGTTATTTGTTGGCATGCCATTAAGCTTTATGATTCCTTTGGTTGGCTCTTCAAGCTTTACCAAAAGCCTTCCTATTGTTGTTTTGCCGCTGCCGCTCTGGCCGACAAGACCAAAAATTTCTCCTTTTTGTATTGTCAAACTTATATTGTTCATGGCAATAACACAGGCATCGCCTTTTGAGAAAAAGGTTTGCTTTAAGCAGTATTCCTTTGTCACTCCATTCAATTCAATGATGGGCGTTTGTCTGTTTTGTTCCTCAGTCATTTTCGTCCTTATTTAATTCGTCTTCGAAACAAAGAGCCTGATGCGTTGCAGAAAGATTCACCCATCCAGGAGTCTGGGTTTTACACTTTTGAGATTTGCAATTACAATTGACTGAGAAACGGCATCCTCCTGTCATTGTAATCAAATCAGGAGCTTCACGTATCTCAGGAACCTTGATATCTTCATATGAGTCCAACGTCAGGTATGATCCCAATAGAGTTCTGGTATAAGGGTGTCGTGGAGATTTAAACACCTCTTCTCTAGTGCCTTTTTCCACTATTTGTCCGCCATACATCACACAGATATCCTTGCAGACATCTGCAACCACTGCAATATCATGGGAAATAAAAATAACACTGGTATTCAAGGCTTTTTGAATCTTTTTGATTTCTTTAAGGATCTGGTCCTGAACAATTACATCCAGGGCTGTTGTGGGCTCATCTGCTATGATTAATTTTGGAGTGCATGCAAGAGCCATGGCTATAATGGCTCTTTGCTTCATACCACCACTGTATTGATGGGGGAAATCCCTTAAACGATCTTCAGGAATTTCAACCAGGTTGAACATTTGTTTCACCTGATGATAAACATCTGTTTTGGACATCTGAGGATTATGGATCTCTATAATTTCTGCGATCTGTTCATCAACTCTGATGACCGGATTCATGGCATTCATGGCAGCCTGGAATATCATGGATATTTCTTTGCCCCTGAATGCTCTCCATTTCTCATCATTAAAACGTGCAAGGTTGCTGCCATTAAAAAATATGTCACCCTGTAGAATGGATGCATTTTCAGGCAAAAGGCCCATAAGTGTCATTCCAATTGTGGTTTTTCCACATCCGGATTCTCCAACAAATCCCAAAGATTGGCCCTGTTCTATTGAAAAGGAGATGTTATTGACAGCATTAACCATGCCTTTTTTGCTTTTATATCCGACACTTAAATTTTCAACCTTTAGTAATGCCATTTATTCTTCCTCTTCTTCCTTCCTGAGTCTTGGATCAAGAACTTCATCCATTGCACGGCCCAGCATGTAAAATGAGAGGGTCAGCAAAGAGATGCAAATACCAGGAGGTAAAAGCCAGTATGGCGCCTGGAACATATGGCCTGAGCTCCAAACCCATTGAAGCATCATGCCCCAGCTGACCTGTCCTGGATCGCCAAATCCCAAAAAAGAAAGAGCAGCTTCTACCAGTATGGCTGATGTAACCCTGAAGGTCATATATAGGAATGCCAATGGAAGAACATTGGGCATAATATGTTTAAAAATGATTCTGAAATTTGATGCACCCGCTACTCTTGAGGCTTCAATAAACGGCCGTGATTTTAAAGACAGGGTCTGGGAACGGATAATTCTTGATACCGAGGGCCATCTCATTATTGCAATAATAAAAATAATAACCCAGATACTCAACTCCCACAAGGAGGCCAGGATCAGAAGAATAACAAGAGAAGGCAGCACCATGAATATGTCGGCGATCCTCATGAGGATCGTGTCAACTATTCCGCCCGCATACCCTGATATCATACCAATGGCCGTGCCAAGAACAACACTGATGAAGGCACAGGAAAGACCGACGATAAAAGCAACTTTCGCACCTTCCAGCAGCTGCACAAAAAGATCTCTTCCAATAAAATCGGTTCCAAGCCAGTGCTGAAGACTGGGCCCGGTTGAATATGTTATGTTTGGATCTGCACCTGTCATGGGGTGATAGACAGGACCCAAAAGCGGAACAAAAAAACTTGCAATGGCCATGAGCATGAAAACCGATAAAATTATAAGGCCTGTTTTTCCCATGGGGTTTTTTATAAATATGGCCCAGGATTTTGTAAATCTCTCGATATAATGATTTTTATGCTCTGGTTTTTTTTCTATTTTTTTCATCAGTAGCTGATCCTCGGGTCCATATATGCATACAAGAGATCCACAATCAGGTTGGCGATAAGCACCACAGCCGTTATCAGTAAAAAGCATGCCTGGGCCAAAGGATAGTCATTGTTACTTACGGCAAAAATAAGCTCTCTGCCTATGCCTGGCCAGGTGAAAATCTGTTCTGTTAACGCGCCGCCATTTATTGAAAAAGCAAGACTGAGACCTACGCTGGTAATTACGGGCAGTGCTGCATTCCTGGCCGCGTGTTTATCTCGGATTACCTTGTCGGACAGGCCTTTTGCCCTTGCTGTAATAATATATTCTTCTTTTAATACACCCAGCATACTGGATCGCATGAGTAAAAGGTAGGAGCCAAGGTGAATAATAAAAAGTGTTAACAAAGGCAAAAACATATGGTGCAACACATCCAACATTTTTATAAAAATAGATGTATCCTTGATCCATAATTCCGGGGAAATAATTCCACCCAGAGGAAACCAGCCAAGCTTATAGGCAAAAGCCCATAAAACAAGCAGGGCAAACCATGGGATAAAAAGTGTATGGCAGAGAAGAGCGCCTATTGATAAAATATTATCAATTGCTGATCCTTTTTTCCAGGCTGTGATTTTGCCTAGAACAACTCCCACAAATGCGGCTAAAAGTGTGGATGTGGTAAAAAGAAGAATGGTGCATGGCATTCTGTCCAAAATGATATTGCTGACGGGTTCTCCATAATGAAAAGAATGGCCCAGATTGCCTGCAAAAAAATTTTTTATATAAATGATGTACTGCTTCCACGCGGGCTCATCAAGCCCCAGCTGTGCGATCAAATGCTTGATATCCTCGGGTGTCAGCGTGGGATCTACCATTTTTGAGATAGGATCCCCGGGAGCTGCCCTGAATAGAAAAAACAAAACAGTAAGAATAATAAAGAAAAGGATGATTATTTCGATGAATTTATTGAAAATAAATTTTTTGGTTCTCATTTATCTTTATCCATAGTTTTTAGAATATCAATTGTTTTTCTTTACCATGCATAACGACCAGATATTGCCGATGCCGTCTACTTTTTCCACCCATCCATTAAACCTGTCTTTGAAAACAGCCTCTAAAATATGCGGGTTGTATAATGGGATATATGGGATATCCTCCATGAGAATTGCCTGCATTTCCCAGATCAATTCTTTGCGTTGTTCTTCGTCACTAACACTTAGCTGCTTTTTGGCAATTCTATCAAAATTCGGATTTGTGTACCCGCTCATGTTCCAGCCCCTGGGCTTATCATTTTCAGAATAGAAAAATGTTCTAAGATAGTCAGGATCAAGATCAAGCTTGCCATACCCTAAAATAAAGGCATCAAAATCATGTTTTCCTTTTACCCTGTCCAAAAGTGAGTTAAAGGACATGGGTCTTGCAAAGGCAGGCATGCCTATTTTTCTGAGCCATTCCTGGATCATCATACCGGCAAAGGCCCTTTTGGGATCATAATCAGCAGGAGGTGTGAGGATTACAAAATTATCCATTGGTTTTCCATCAGGAAGGCGAATTCCTTGACCTTCAACAATGCCATTCTCAGATATCATAGGTTCTTTATCCCATGTATAGCCTGCTTTCTTAAGCATCTCATGGGCTGTTTTGAATCGGTCTTCATCTTTTACACCTACACCATATCGGCGGACATCGGGATTGTACCAGAAGGTATTTCCCGAGGGTATAATAGAGTGCATGGGTGAACCATAATTTTGGAGAATTCTTGTAAGGATGAATTCTTTATCAATAAGGGTGGCTATTGCCTGTCGTAAAATTTTATCATCAAAGGGTGGTTTCCTTAAGTTAAATCCCATGTAATACAAAGCGCTTTTTTCATTCAGAAAGACCTCAATACTGGGTTGTGTTTTCAGATCTTTTATGTACCCGGGCTGGATTTCCCACCAGAACATATCAATATCACCCTTTTTAAGGGCCAGTATTGCAACATCACTGGTCCCGTATATTTTAAAAAGAATGCTGTCCACATAAGGTCCGAGAATATAATTGCCAATTTTTTTTCCCGTACCAAAAAAGTAAGGGTTCTTTTTCATGTAAACATAAGCCCCTTTTTTGTATTCAGCCAGCATAAAAGGGCCGGTACCCAGCGGTTTTTCAATGATATGGTTCTGAAGGGTACGTAAAGGTTTTTCTGTTTTTTTGGCCTTGGCTGCAATTTGTTCCCATTCTTTTTTCGATACAATGGGAGTGGTTAATACCCGGGAAAGAAAAATTGCAGATGGCTCTTTTAAATAGAAAATAAGTGTGTGTTCGTCAATGGCATCAAGCTTTTTTATCACATTCCATTTGCTGGCATAACCGGGGATTTTAAAATCAAGGAGCAATTTTCTAGTAAAGACAACATCACCAGATGTAAAGTCTGTTCCATCTGACCATTTAGCAACCCTTAATTTTATTGTATAAGACAGATCTTCTTTATTAAAGACAGGGTCTTTTTGGGCAAGCCAGGGGATTATTTTTAATGTTTTGGGATCTCGAGTATACAAAGGCTGGTAAATCTGGGAGAGTATTTTGCGTGAGTTGCCATCACTTGCCAGCCATAAATTCAATGACTTGGGCTCTTCAGGCAGGCCTATTTTAAGCAGTGCCGCTTCCTCTTTTTTCTGACAGGATAAAACTATGCCTAAAATTAATATCATAAGCCCGGCAAATATGATGCGTTTTAAACTGCTTTTAAATAATCTATCCAGGCTCTTTTTGGCGCTCATTTTGCCGGGCCTTTAAATCTGTTGCTCAATAAAATCAATGACCTTGACTTCCAGTTTTACGTTATCCAATTGATTGATTCGTGGTATGCCCCCGGGGCTAACACAGTTAATCTCAACAAGTTTGTCACCGATAATATCAATACCGACAAAATACAAGCCGTCCTTTATTAACTGATCTTTCAAGGTTTCACATATTTCCCGTTCTTTGTGGGTGATTTCATGTTTAAATACCTTTGCACCGGCATGGACATTTGTCCTGAAGTCACCATAGAGCGATTTTCTGCCCATGGCCCCTAATATCTCCCCGTTTAAGAGCAAAATTCTGACATCCCCATCATATTTGACACCTTCTAAATATTCCTGAACCAAGGTAGGGTGGCGTTCCGGATAGGGTTTGCTTGAATCAATATAATAATTGATCAATGAATTCAGATTTTCCTGATCCCGGTTGCTCACCTTGATCACGCCGTGTCCTCCGTGTCCCTGAAGGGGTTTTATAACCATGTCTCCGCCAAAAGTATCAATGATTTTTCTGATTCTGTAGGGATCTCTGGAAATATGCGTTTCAGGAATAATATTCGGGAAGTTCAATGCGTAGACCTTACTATTACCCTTTATTTGTCCCATTGTATCGTTAACCATGAAAATTTTGTCGCTGACGGGACCTAAGAATTCCATGATCTGATAACTTATGGGGGGGTCTTTTCGTAAAAACAGGGCATCCAGATCTGTAATGGTTTCAAATATCAGGTCGTCCTTGTTCAGGCATTCAATCAATACCTGCCAGTAATCTTCAATGGCAAGGCCAGGTTTTACTGATATATTTCGCATCCTTGCAACAACTTCATTTCCACGGATATAGACATCGTGGGGTTCCAGAAAAAACACGGTATGTCCCCTCTGGTTGCATTCATACATCAGATAACTGGTGGTTTCCCATACTGGATTGATCTTTCTTAGATCATCCATTAAAAAGGCAATTTTCATGATCGCTTGTTTAAATCCTCCCAGTATTATATATTAAAAGCTTAAGGACGATAATGTATCATAACAAAACAATGAAAGCCATGAATAAAAAAACTGTCCTGATCGTCACCCCGCCACTGACAAGCCCTGCCATTCCATCTTTTACCGGCGCCTTTGCAGCCGGATATTTTTTGCGCGAAGCCATTAATGCAGTAATATACGATGCCAACCTTGAATTTTTTGTGGAGCATCTTTTTTCAACAGATTTTTTCAAGTCAGAATCATTTTATGATCCTGAAAAATATCTTTTAGCCAGAAACCAGATAGATGATTTATTATTGTTGTACTCTGCTGCTTTTTATTCCTCCAGGATCAGATGGAGTTTCCTGCCCGGCAGTGTTATTGATGAAAGTCAAAACCCATTTTTTATTTCGTTCTGTCATGAAAAACTCGACTTGTTGCTGAAACAAGTCCTTCCAAAGGTGGTCATCCTTGCTCTGGACTCTGAAACTCAGGTTTCCGGGGCAAATACAATTATTCATTATATAAAACGTATTTTCCCTGAAATACAGACAGTTGTGCTGCAGAACAAAAATCATGGAGGAAATAACACCCCTGCTGCAGATCACCGTTTTTCCCTGCAAAATCCGTCGCTTTTTTTAAAATGGATAAACACTACCTGGAAACGTAAAAATCAAGATACACATGTTGAACCGGATTTTTCCATGTTCCCCTTGAAAGAATACCTGACACCGGAATTGATACTGCCGCTTCAAACCGGTCTTTTTAAGGATATATTTTCTTTCTGGGATTTTGTGGCAAAGTTGAAAGAAAAATACGGAGCAAAAGGATTTCTTTTTGAGGATCAGCTTTCCTCTTTTGAAATTCTTCTGAAAAAAAAGGAACTTCCCGAACTTTTTTTTGGTGTCCATGCCGATATGGAAAACCTGGACAAGACGTATACAGGGAATGAAGACCAAAACCTTTTTTCCTCGGGAACGACTTTGATCCAATGGAAAAGCCTTGAAAAAAAAGAACCATCAAAGATAAAAAGATTATGGGATCTTTCCAAACAAGGTATCTGGAATCATGTAAACTTAACAGACCATACCTGCAGCGCCATAAAAAATGATTGGCTCAGGTTTATATCATTAAATCCTAATATTGCCCATTCCTATGAAAATTCATTTGGCAACATGTCCGATGGCAAACCGGATCTCACTGACATGGATCCTTCTTTGCGAGCCTATTCAGGTGTAAAACAGCTGGCGGGTGAACCTTTCTGGAAATTTTTGTCAGATCCTGCGCATCTTTTACTTTATTTAAAGTATCATGGGAAAAAAAATCTTTTCTGCCTGAGAGCAGATCGGGCCAACGAAACCCTTATTTCATTGGGAAGCAGTATCACTTTTCACTTTAGAAAACCAGATGAACTGTTGCCGGGTTTTTTAGATGAGATCTGTGCAATGGTGGAAGCTGGTGGATCTGTGGATACAGAATATGTGCGGTATAACCTTGAAAGAGCCTATTTAATCGGATATGCAGAGGAAAACGGTATCATTGTCGGGAATTCCAGCCTGAAGCATCCAAGAGAGGAGTTTATCCAAAGACTGGATACCATTACAGGACTTGATTTCAATCATTTTGTTGAAAGAGGCTACACCTCTGTCAGACCTGAATACAGAGCCCTTGGTGTTGGTGCCAGGCTGTTGGAAGGGCTTACAAAAAGGGCGGGACAATATAAGATTTTTTCCATCATCAGTGAAGACAATACTGCCACCCATAAGATCGCTAAAAAAAATAAAACAAAAAAAATTGCCGTGTATTATAGTGAAAAAATTGGCAAAAAACTGGGTATATGGATGCCCGAGCATATGATTGAAAAAGACTGGGAAATTAAATTATGAATATTGGTGTTTTAACCGTCAATGATTTTTCTTTTCATCCTAACATGCGCCTTAAACAGGCGGCCGAAGGTTCAGGCAATGAGATCATTCTGATCAACCCCTATGATATCTTGTGTTCTTTGAAAGACAATGGATTTGAATTTTTTATTGAAAAGATATACAAAGAACTGGATGTCATCATGCCCCGGCAGGGATCTCCCATGGGGGATTATGGACTGGTCCTTTTGCGCCAGTTCATGCATTTTGGCATACCGCTTGTTAACAGCCTTAAAGGTGTCACAATTGCAAGAAACCAGTATATAACCCTTCAGACCCTTGCCTCATCAGGTCTGCCTGTCCCGTCAACACTCTTTATTACCAAGCCGGCATCTTTTTTGCCGGCGGTGAAACAATTGGGCGGATTCCCTGTGGTGGTCAAACAGGTTGATGGAATGGGAGGGGATGGGGTTATCAAGGTCAACAGTCAGATGGAAGTCCAGACTTTTTTAACCCAGAATCTTTTGGCCAAAAAAGGCCTTGTTGTCCAGCAGTTTATCGAGCCACAGGAACGTACCGATATAAGGGTGCTGGTGATAGGTGAAAAAATAGCCGGTGCCATGGCACTTGTGCCGTATGGTCATGATTTCAGAACCAATATCCACCAGAAGGGACATGCGGTACCCGTTGAATTGACTGAATCTTTATCTTTAATTGCCCTTAAAGCTGCAAAAGCATGTCATCTTGAAATTGCCGGCATTGATCTTATTGTTGAAAAAAATTGCCCTCCCTTGATAATCGAAGTTAATTATTCACCTGGGTTCAAAGGGCTTGAAGCGGCAACGGGTCAGGATATTGCCAAGCAGATATTGGATTATGTTACATCAACCTATAATGAAAAATAGATGGCTGTATTAGATTATGAAAATTTCCAAATTTAATCTGATTAAGGATGAAGAAAATGTAAAGGCCACTGCCCTTGTTGCCTTTGAGGATTGCGATCAGCCGGGAAAAGAGATCTTTATCAAGACTTCCAAGGCCTATGAAACATATTTTGATATAAATCCCCATTCATTTCTGGTGGGCTGTCTTTTGCCGGCTTTGCATTTTGGGGAAAAAAGAATTGTGATGGATTCAAAAATCTGTCCTTTCTTAAAGGAAGGCCTTGAAACAGCCATGCATATCCTTGCGGACTGGACAAAGGGACAATACCATCCTTTGAAAATAGAAGCGCCTGCAATGTCTGAAATCTTGCCGATCAAAACACCGGGGGCCGGCATGTTTATGTCAGGCGGCATGGATTCATTAGCTGCTTTGCGGTTAAACCGGCTCCACTATTCCAGCAACCATCCAGGCTATGTTAAGGACGGTTTTTTTCTTCATGGATTCGATATAGGGGGTGTGGTTGAACGGGGGATGAAATACCATGTTTTTGACAGAGCCATGGAAGCTATTTCAAAAATTACCAATGATGCTGAACTTTCTTTGATACCGGTTTATACCAATATCAGGCATCTTTGCGATGAACGGGAACTGTGGCTGAACAGCTTTTTTGGTTCCGTCCTGGCAGCCATTGCCCATTCTTTTTCCAAGAGAATGAATCTGGTTTTTATCGGGTCATCCTATGACATACCCAACCTTCACCCCTGCGGCTCCCATCCGCTTCTTGACCCGGAATACTCTTCTTTGGACCTTAGGATAAGGCACAGGGATTACCAGCTTTCCAGGATCGAAAAAATAAAGATCGTTTCTCAATGGGATGTTGCATTTCAGAATTTCAGGGTGTGTCTTGCCAATGTCCCTGACCGCTTGAATTGTGGCAAATGCGAAAAATGTGTTCGAACCATGACTGAATTGACAGCCCTTGGATTATTAGATAAAACCAGTGCTTTTGTTGAAGATGAGATTACACCAGAGCATATTTCTCAGTTTGATATCACCATCAGAGTCAGGCCGCCATTTTACAGACCCTTGATTCCTCTGCTCCGCCAACAGGGAAGGGATGACCTGGCACAGGCGATTGAAAAACAGGTTAAGCAGGGATAAAAGATTATCTGTCTTGAACCCTGCTGTGAAGATTGCGGATACGGCGGCTTAAAACCTTGCAGATTTTCAGAGCAATCCCTGGGTATTCCATTGCTGTTTCCTTGAATTCCTGCTGCTGGATGATTAAAAAACGGGATGGTTTTGTTGTCCGGATGGTTGCCGATCTCGGTTCATTTTCCAGTAGTGCCATCTCCCCGAAAGAGTCTCCTTCCCCAATAATAGCGATCACCATTTCATCCCCGCCCATAAGTTCCTTGATGACCTCTACCTCACCATCAATAACCAGAAATACAGTTTCACCCACATCGTTCTGCTTGATAACGGTTTGATCCCCGGGATAATTAAGTTCCTTTGTAACGGTTGCTATGGCTGCCAGTTCAGCAGGACTGAGACCGGAAAAGATTTCAATCTCCTTTAAAAGCAGTATTTTTTCACCAAGAGAAATTTCGGTTGCCCTTATCCTCTGGGGATCCTTCGACGGTTTGTTATTCTTCATCAGAATCATTTGCATTTCCTTTGAAATATTCTTATTGATTGAATTTCCCAATTTTTTGAGCACCCCGTTTTCCTCAATAAGAGAGGGCATGTTCTGGGTAAGACTAAGTCCCATAATAACATCCACCCAGTCTTCAGAGGATATCAGATTTGAAAAAACCTGTTTTCCTTCAGGATCGAATTTGGGGATTATTGCCACTTTTTTGCCTTCTGTCAGAGCCATTGCCGGGGTTGGACTTTCCAGAAGCGGCAGCATGGCATTAAAAAGCTGGCGGTCCATGATATCATTCAAAAGTTCAATGGCGTTTGCCCTCTGGCCGGTATCCGGCGAAAAAATTCCTCTCCATGCTGTTTTCATCCTGCCGGTTTGATCCCGGATCGCAAGAACGCGGATAATGTTTTCAAGGACAAGTTCTTTTTGAAAAATTAAATGTTCAATGGCAAGATCCCGCATTTTCCCCGAGGGTTGTTTTTCAAGATTCTGACTCATGGCAAGATATGCATAGCATTTATCCAGGTTCTTTTTGGCAAACATAAACACGTCTAATTCTTTAATATCAAGGGTTTCCAATAGCTCAAAAAGGCCTCGTCGAATTCTGGTGCCTGGAATGCCAAGGGATTCAACCATGATTTTGTTATTTTGGTATTCAGATTTTTTAATTTTTCTTATGGCAAATTCGTGAATCTCGTCTGAATTGTCCGCCAATAGTAATATGGCTTTTTTCAATGAAAAATCATCATTGATATTAAGCGCATCCAGGGCTGCCATCCTGACTGTTTCATGGTCATGGGAAAAATAGGAATAGATGACAGCGTTCAATTCCCTGGCCTTAAGCCGGGACAGGGCGATGATAATGTCCGGGATAATCTGATCAATATCTTGCCTGGACAATATTTTAAGAAGTGTATCTATGTACTCTTTTTCCCCGCTCAATCCTGCACTGACAATTCCGGACTGTAAATCGTTTATATCATTTGATTCGATCCATCTATCAATCATAGCGCCATATTGTTTTGGGTTTCCCTGATAGAGACATGCTGTTGTAAACCCCTTGACGACCGGATGCGGATTGTTGATGTAAGGTGTGACAGAGACATCAATTTTTTTTATGGATTTTGACCCCTGGAGGCAGAAAATTTTTAAAATAGCAATGGTGACTTCAGGTTTTTTAGGATCTAAAAATCGCACAAGACTTTCCATGGAGGTAGCAAGGCCCTGGGGAGAAATCATTTTGATCAGTGCTATCTTGGTTTGTTCATCCTGGTTTTCGAGAGTCTCAAGGATATTCTTATCCAGATCTTGATCAGAATAAATTTTTAATAAATTTGCATACCAGATGGCATCCTTTCCCCTGGCAGACAGGAATGCCTGTTTAAGCTGGGACAGAATTTTATCTCCCTTGAAAACCTGCCCCAGTTCCTCTTTTTCCATGCTTTTGATATCCAGAAGGTTGTTGGCAATTAAATCCATCAGTATTTTGGGATATTTTGCTTTAAGGATAAAGGGTGCGGCAATCCAGGCCAGCATAAAGGGTAAAGCCACCAGGGTCAGATATTTGGGATGAAAAAAATTTCCAGATATCAGAATCAGGCCTGATCCAACAAAAAGAGCTAACCTTACAACAGTACCTCGGAGAAAGGGGCGGATCATCCCCCGGTAGGATTTTGGGAAAAGTCCTATCAATATCGAATTTGCCGGCACATTGATGGTTGTTCGGATGATATTGGTGGAAAGCCTGGCATACATGGCTGAAAGAAAGTCAAAACGGAAAAGAAATGCCATAAAAGCAATCATATAATTAAAGGGATGAAACATCAAGGCAACGGGAAGGCCCCATTTTCCGTAAATTCTTCCCACAAACAAGAGAATGAACAGGCTTATCACGTTTAAGCCACCCCTGAAATATCCGAAAAATTGAATCATGCCGGCTTCACTGGCAAACTGGTCATTTACAGCATAACTGAACTGATAGTTCATGATGGGAATAACCACGTTGGGCATAAAGGTCAGAACCAGCACTATCTTTATGAGAACGGAATCCTTGATCAGAGGCAGGACTTTTTTAAATTCCTGGATCACGGAATCCTTTTTTCCCCCATTGGTTTTCTTTTTTTCTGAAAAAACCATGGAGGGATAACTGCGGCCCATGGCCTCAACTATGGTAGCACCTATAATAGTAGTACACAGATACAGATATAAAAGATTATCCATCTGGAATAATTTTGCAAAATATGGTGTTCCAAAGCTCCCCAGGATAAGACCGATCACACCTCCGGCCGTTAGCAGGGGGAAGAGTCTTTTGGATTGCCGTGTATTGAAAATATCATTACATATATTCCAGAACAGCATTGCCTGCAACAGTTCAAACTGGCTCTTGAGCATAAACAGCAGGGGATATAAAAGTTCAAAACCAAATGGAATAAGAATTCGAATCAGGGTAACACTGATACCGCAGAAAATAAAAACATAGGTGAGAAGCCTTGCCCCGGGCAGTTTTCCCATGAAGGCGGTTAAAAATCCCGTAACGATAAAAGTGGCGATGGCATTGATCATATTGACGATGGGCAGATATTCAACACCATAGCGCTTTAGAAAAGCCGTCTCGGCATAATTGTTCAGAATGATCCCTGAACTTCGGATAACAAACAAAAGGGCTGCTGTCCACAGGAGCAGACTGACTTCCTCTTCATACAGCTTTAAAAATCCCAGGAGTTTTGCCCGCATTAATCAGCCTCAAGGACCAGTCTGAAACCTGTTGTCTGAAATTTTGCACCGGGATGGGCATAGGCACGGTTGGCACTTCGGCAATAAAATCCATATTTGTACCAGCTTCCCCCCCGTTTGATTCTGGTGTCTGTCTTTATGGGGTCGTACCCTGTATCAATAATATGGCTTTTGTAATCCAGGTATGGATCAGCACACCATTCCCAGACATTTCCGTGCATATCATAAAAGCCCCAGGGATTGGGGGCAAAACTTTTAACGGGTGCGGCCTGGTTCGGGAGCAATTCCATGGATTTGAAGTGCTGTATGCAATCGGTTTGTTTTTGCTGGTTATTTCCATACATGGCCTTTGAACAGTCAATTGCATTCCCAAAGCTATAGGCAGTGGTTGTTTCTGCCCGGCAGGCATATTCCCATTCCATCTCTGTGGGAAGTCTGTAAACCCCTTTATTCAGATTATTCAGCTTTTTGATAAACTCCTGACAATCATAAAAGGAAACCAGAACTACCGGCATATTATCCGTTCCCTTTATGCGGTTAAATAATTTTTTCCCCATAACCGATTTCCATTGTTTAACCGTCACTTCAGTTGATTGAAGATAAAAGGGTTTAAGAATTGTCATCTCATGCAGAATTTCGTTTTTATCGCGATTCGGTTCACTTTCAGGGCTGCCCATCATAAATGATCCAGGAGTCACCCGGATGAATTCCATTCCCAGATGGTTGGTAATTTTTTTTTCCTGTGCGGAGGGCAAGGCAGGAAAGATCCATCCTATAAGAAAGGCTGCAAAATAAAAAATAAAAATTTTAAAACCTTTATTCAGGGCATGTATTTTTAAGAAATTTATGCTGATAATAAATCCCCTTTTTAAATAATTATGGAAATCAGTTTGCAACTAATGATTTTCTATCCAAGAACAATTTTTTTGTATTGTCAAGCGGAAAAAGGGAAAAACAGGGAAACAAGGCCTTCAGGGATTAATATAAACCCTGGATCATCCATTTTTTTACGATTTCTCTGTCCTTTGGATCCATTGAGGTGATTTGAAGCCGGTTAAAGCTGTTCTCCCCCGCTTTTTCAATGGGAATGCTTTTGGCATATATATCTTCAAAACAATGGGCGTCAAGGCAGAAATCAAACCTGAGCCTGATGTCAGTAAAAACTTCCAGCCCGGAAGGAATGTAGGCATCTATTTTATGGTCATCCATCCTGATGGTTTCACCTGTTAGGGGGATAAGCTCTATTTTTTTGTCTGTGATTTTCCAGCATTGAAAAGGAAGCTTTATGGGCAATACTATTTTTCCTCCTACAGGAGACTGGAGCATTACTATATATCGGGAGTCAATGGCAAAAACAGAATAGAAGACAAGGGGTTTTTTCATCCCCTTCATCATGGCAGTTTGAGCGGGATCTGCTTTTACATACTCTTTGACATGGTCATAGGTGGATTCTCCCACAAGGACCTGGCCACCAATACTATTGGATTCAATCCGGGCGGCAGTATTGACGGCAGCACCTACAATGCCATATTTCATTCTCAGTTCAGACCCGATATTTCCCACAATAACGGTTCCGGTATTAATTCCGATTCCCATTTCAAGAGAAGGGTAGCCTTCTGCAATGATCTCATTGTTTAGAGGGATCAGACTGTTCTGCATCTCAAGCGCGCATGCGACAGCTCGTTCCGGATCATTGTCGTGACTTTCAGGGGCACCAAAAATCGCAAGAATGGAATCGCCAATAATTTCATCTATGATGCCGTCATACTTATGGATAATAACAGACATTTTTTCCAGGAAACGATTCAATAATTGTACCATTTCCTCGGGATCTTTTGTCTCGGAAAGACTTGTAAAACCTCTCAGGTCAGCCATCAATACTGTTATAGTCTTCCTTGTGCCACCGATCTGCCGGCCTTTTGGAGACTCTAAAATTTTATCCACCACCTTGTTGGAAAGATACCGGCCAAAGGTTTCCCGGATAAAATTAACCAGCCGCAAACGCTCATCAGAAACGCTAAGAATGGTTTCCAGCATTTTTTTCCTGGACGTTACAATGGTTTTGATCTCATCAGGAGCATCATCTGAAAATTCGATCTGATCAGCCTGGGTGATGTCTTGCTGAATACTTTTGTTGGCTGTGGCAATTTTTTCAAGCGGGGTTATGATTTGATGATTTAAAAATTTTTTCAATGTTATCGTCATAAATGCGATGATAATCCCCACCATGATAATTATTCTGACGCCATACCAGAACAGGTCCATGGGGCCAACATCTTCAGTCGCCCATTTATAGAAAAGGGAAAAAACAAGGAGAGCTGCTTCAATGAATAATATCCTCCAGAAGACACCCATAAGGAGGATTCTTCTTACTCCGTTTTTTTTAACCATTTGGAAGTCCTATTTAGTGATTGACTGAAAAATCGGCGGTTTTCGGTCAAGTACTTTTTAGATTCACTATGCGCTTGATGCCTTATACCCGGCCTCAGTTACTTTTTTAATTGCCTTATCAATGA
>CALGRI010000385.1 GCA_937880875.1 uncultured Pseudomonadota bacterium | reverse complement strand
TACAGCAAATCCCGGACAGAAATTCTGGATATTTCCTGTAAGCTTGCAGAATCAGGGGTTCATCTCATTGATCTTACCATGGGAGAGTCTGTTTCATTGCATAAAAATAATGTTGAACAGGTTCAAAAACTATGCAACATTATTTCTGATATCAAAAGCCAGACCCACCTGCCTGTAATGGTTTCCCCAGGCGTTCTGTCGGGCTGGGCCCTAAGGCAAATGGCTGATTCTGGGGCTGACTTTTATGCCTGCTACCAGGAAACCCATAACCCTGAACTGTTTTCACAATTGAGAACAGGCCAGAGTTTTTCAGAACGACTGGCCGTCAAACAAAAAGCCGCTGAATTTAACCTTTTAATTGAAGAAGGTATTTTGTGCGGGGTAGGTGAAACCCTTAAAGATGTAATTGATTCCTTTGATGTCATGAAAACACTGAACATTGACCAGACCAGGGTCATGGGATTTGTCCCCCAGATGGGCACCCCCATGGAAAACCATCCAGTGGCTGACATCAAAATGGAATTGATCATCCTGGCTGTTTTACGTCTGCTCTTTCCTGACAGGCTTATCCCTGCTTCCCTGGATGTTGAGGGGGTCAGCGGGCTTGCAAAAAGACTTGATGCCGGTGCCAATGTGGTGACCTCAATTGTTCCTGCAGGAAAAGGCCTTGCCGGTGTGGCCCAGAACTCTCTGGATATTGAGGATTCCAGACGAACAGTTGCCCAGGTAAAAAAAATACTTTTATCCTGTGGGAATTATGAAATTGCCCGGCCTGAAATGTACAACGCCTGGATCACGCAACGGAAAAAAGATAAATTGAATTTTCTTATTCCCCTTCAGAACCTTAAGGCGATATAGTGCTTGACCGAAAAAGCTGGCGGTTTTCAGACGGGCTTTATTTAAAAGGAAATCCTTTGTGACTAGACTTACCTCAGGTGACATTGACACGCTTTCAGATCACCTTTCAGACTTTGATGAAAGACTCCTGCTTCAAACAGGCCGGAATATGCTGGGAATAGCCTGCCATGGCGCCGGGATTTCTGTAAAAAACATACAGGACAAAATCCATAACCTGAGCATAGCTGTAGTGACCATAACTGCTGGCCTTGGTATCATTACAGGATTCGCACAAACCATAAAAGATATCCTCAGCCATCTTGGCTTCACAGCCTTTATACCAACCCAAACAGATGCTGCAGGACTGGCCCGGGCCATTGAGGACAAAGCCGATATCATATTTATGGCAGATGATAACCAATATTTTGCCATTAATTTAAAAAAATCCCTTTTAATTGACAATATTCAGGCCACGGGAAATGTCTTTGCTGCAGCCCTGGATCTCATGGCAAAGGGAGTAAAGGGCAAAAAGGTGTTGGTGTTGGGCGCAGGTCCCGTTGGAATGGCAGCTGCCCTGACCCTGGCTGAATTTGGCGCCAATGTGGGTGTCCATGACAAGGACATGGTAAAATGCCAGGAAAATTGTGCTGCACTTGAAAAAAAACTGGCAAAAAAAATTGAGCCAATCCATGACCTTACGTCGGCCGGCAAAAATTTTTGTTTTTTTATAGAGGCAACCAATGCCAAAGATGTTATAACAAGTGCAATGATTGGTCCTGAAACCTTTATTGCAGCGCCCGGGGTTCCCCTGGGAGTTACGCAAAAGGGAATAAAAAAAGCGGACAACAGGATTTTATATGACCCTCTACAGCTTGGAACAGCAGCCATGGCTGTCAGAGCTGCTTTTCCCCTTAAAAAAGGTTAGTCATGTCAGGAAAGAAAAAACCACCTCCTAAAAAATTTTATAGAAAACGTATAGACCTGTTAAGGCTCATTGACAAAATCAAATTGTGGCCATCCAGAAAAGGAATTCTCCATGGCATTAGAGTTATAGAAAAGCATGACACCTATGCCATCATCACCACACACTGCAATAAGACATTTTTGGCCAACAACTCCCGGAACAGCCGGGCTGCCAGATGGGTCAGGAACAAGTGGTTTCACAGTACCTGCAAATCCTGCGGCATACCTGACTGGAAACTTGAAAAATATTCAGTAACCCAGTTCAGACGTCATCATGGATCCAGCTTATTAAATTCTGATACAAATATGCCCAATGAAAAGTCAGCCAATGAAAACGCAAGTTTTAAAAAGGCCTTTCCATTTGAACAGGCTTGATCCATAAGTAAACCTTTAGATCAATGGT
>CALGRI010000384.1 GCA_937880875.1 uncultured Pseudomonadota bacterium | reverse complement strand
ATTTATTCAGACTATCAGTATTTTTTTTGAATTTCCAGTCTCTTTTTCCTGTTAAAGGTCCTGGAAAGATTATATTTCACACCATTGCAATTTAATACAAGACTGTATTTTATAACGCATTGGAAACAGGTATAAAACAAGGTTAATTTTTTTTGAAAAATTCTTGACAAAAAGACTAGGAGAGTGCTATTGCGGTAAAATATTTGGACAGCTTGAATCAGTATTTGGCAATTATTTTTTTGCTCTTCAAGCTGATATAAGGATTAAAAGGTCGGCCAGTAAAGGTTACGGCCTATTTTGGTGAGATAAAAAATAGTAGCACAACGGTATTGTGCGATTTGATTAACTTAAATTAGTGGAGGTATTTTAAATGCCATCTTTTGTAATTGCAGAAAAATGTGACGGCTGCAAAGGTGGGGACAAAACAGCATGCATGTACATCTGTCCCAATGACCTGATGGTTCTTGAACCAAATGAAATGAAAGCATACAACCAGGAACCAGATCAGTGCTGGGAATGCTATTCATGTGTAAAAATCTGTCCTACCCAGGCAATTGAGGTCAGAGGTTACTCTGACTTTGTACCCATGGGAGCCTCTATTGTTCCTATGATGGGTACAGAAGACATCATGTGGACATGTAAGTTCAGAAACGGCGTGATTAAACGTTTCAAGTTCCCGATCAGAACGACTCCTGAAGGTGAAGCAAATGCATATGCTGACCTTAAAGGTAAAGACCTTGACAGTGGACTTCTTTCTACTCAGGAAGCAGACGGTTATGTACTTGTAGCTCCAACAGAGCTTGCATAATCTTTATTGTCATCCATGTAGTTTGATACTTTATTTATAAATTTGGAGGTATATAATGGCATTACCTAACAAACCTGTTGGAGAACTTAAAGCGATAAGAGATCCAAAGGTTGAAAAAAGAGACGTTGATGTTCTGATCGTCGGTGGCGGAATGGCTGCCTGCGGAACAGCATTTGAAATTAAAAAATGGGCAAGCGATGACACAACAATTCTTCTTTGTGACAAAGCAGCCATGGAAAGATCAGGCGCAGTAGCCCAGGGTCTTTCTGCAATCAATACATATATCGGAACCAACAAACCAGAAGACTATGTCCGTATGGTCAGAAACGACCTTATGGGTATTGTACGTGAAGACCTTATCTTTGACCTGGGTCGTCATGTTGATGATTCTGTACATCTGTTTGAAGAATGGGGACTTCCTGTCTGGAAAAAAACCGACGACGGTAAAAACCTTGATGGCAAAAAAGGCCAGAAAGCTGGTACCCTTAAGGGCGGTGCTACTCCTGTCCGTACCGGTAAATGGCAGATCATGATCAATGGTGAATCTTACAAGAGAATCGTTGCCGAAGCCGCTAAAAAAGCCCTTGGTGTAGACAACATCCTTGAAAGATGCTTTATTGTTGAACTTCTCAACGACAAAAATGATCCCACCAGAATTGCCGGAGCAGTTGGTTTCTCCTTAAGAGAAAACATAGTTTACATTATCAAAGCAAAAACTATCATGGTTGCCTGCGGCGGTGCGGTTAACGTCTATCAGCCCCGTTCAGTCGGCGAGGGTAAAGGCCGTGCATGGTATCCTATATGGAACGCTGGCTCCACCTATACAATGGCTGTCAGAGCAGGCGCTGAACTTTCCATGATGGAAAACCGTTTCACCCCGGCCCGTTTTAAAGATGGTTACGGCCCTGTTGGTGCGTGGTTCCTTCTTTTTAAAGCTGCCACAGTTAATGGTCTTGGTGAAAACTTTGCTGCTTCTGATGACGCAAAAGCAGAGCTTGAAAAATACGCTCCTTATGGAACTGCTGCTGTTACACCGACCTGCCTGAGAAACCATCTCATGCTGAATGAGTACAAAGCAGGCCGTGGTCCTATCATTATGAAAACGACTGACGCCCTCGCAAAACTGAGTGAAACCATGGACAAAAAAGAGATGAAGCACCTTGAGTCAGAAGCTTGGGAAGACTTCCTTGACATGTCTATTGGTCAGGCTGGTCTCTGGTGTGCAACAAACACCGAGCCTGAGAAAAAAGATTCCGAGGTCATGCCCACAGAACCATACCTTCTTGGTTCTCATTCAGGATGCTGCGGCATCTGGTGTTCAGGTCCGGAAGAAGACTGGGTTCCGGCTGAATACAAATGGGGCTACAATAGAATGACAACCGTCAAAGGTCTTTTTACATCTGGTGACGGTGTTGGATGCTCCGGCCATAAATTCTCTTCCGGTTCTCATGCAGAAGGCCGTATTTGTGCAAAATCAATGGTTCAATATCTCAGAGATAATCCTGCAGAAGTAAGCTTCAAAGAAACCGATCAGGAACTGGTGGACTTTGTTTACAAACCGGTCAGAAATTACCTTGACCACTGCAATTACACCACTGCTGAGGATATTAACCCGAACTACTGCAAACCTGCCGGCATGGCCATGCGTCTGATGAAGATGACCAATGAATATGGCGGTGGAACAGCTACTTATTACATGACTTCCGGCAAAAACCTTGAGATCCTCATGGACCTGTTCGAAATGTTCCGTGAAGACCTTGAGAAAATTGCTGCCGGTGACCTGCATGAACTCATGAGAGCATGGGAAATCAACCATCGTCTCTACACTGTTCAGGCTCATACCCGTCACATCCAGTACCGTGAAGAATCAAGATACCCTGGTTTCTATTACAGAGGAGACTTCCTGGGTCAGAATGACAAAGAATGGTTCTGCTTTACAAACTCAACATATAACAAAGAAACAAATGAGTGGAGTTTGAAAAAAGTACCTTATGTTAAGATTATTTCCGACTAGTGCTCAAACAAGATCTTAACGTACGTTCTTAGAATAATAACCTCCAGGTGCTGGTTTTCTAGTGCCTGGAGGTTTTTTCGAATTATAGGGGGAAGGGTTTGGTTTTCTTCCTGTCTCCTCTTTTGTAAATGAAACAAGCGTATTAACTTATTTTTTTCACTTACAAAATAGGAGAGAGGATGCCAAAAACTTTTTAAATCTTAAATATACGCCTTAAGATTTGGCATAAAAAAATAGTTAACCCAAAAGAATATAACCAAAATGCACGGAGGGACAGCATGACAACAGATAAATTAGCCCCGAAAAGTGAAAGCTTAATGGTGGTTGGTGGTGGCATCAGCGGCCTTACAACTGCCCTGGAAGCTGCCGAAGTGGGGTATGAGGTCTTCCTTGTGGAAAAGGAAGCATCTCTTGGCGGAAGAGTTTCCCAGTTAAAACACTACTTCCCCAAACTTTGTCCGCCAACTTGTGGACTTGAGATTAACTACAAAAGAATCAGGGACAACAAAAATATTAAAGTATTCACTATGTCAGAGGTACAGAATGTATCAGGCGCTGCCGGTGACTACACTGTCACTGTAAAAACAACGCCTCGATATGTAAATGAAAATTGTACTGCCTGTGGCGAATGCGAAAAAGTTTGTGATACTGAAATCTCTAATGATTTCAATTTTGGCATGGACCGCAGAAAAGCCGCTTATCTTCCGCATAATATGGCCTTTCCCATGAGGTATATTATAGATCCGGCCATCAGCACTGATGACCGTGACAAAGTCAAAGAGGCCTGTAAATATGATGCCATTGATTTTGACATGGAAGAAAAAACCATTGATCTTAAAGTGGGTGCTATTGTCTGGAATACAGGATGGACCCCTTATGATGCCACAAAAATTGACAATCTTGGATTTGGCAGACATCAGAACATTGTCACCAACATGATGCTGGAAAGAATGGCATCCTTAAACGGTCCGACAAACGGTAAAATTATCAGGCCGTCTGATGATAAAGCGCCCCAAACCATAGCATTTGCGCAGTGCGCAGGGTCAAGAGATGAAAATCATCTGCCTTATTGCTCGTATATCTGCTGCATGGCGTCCTTGAAACATGCGACTTACTTGAGAGCACAATATCCCGAAGCCAAAATCTATATTTATTATATTGACCTTAGAACGCCGGGCAGAAAATATGAAAACTTTTATGCAAAACTTAAAAAAGATGAAAATATCTTTTTTATAAAAGGTAAAATCGCAGAAGTTTCTGAAGAGCCGGGTTCCGGAAATATTAATCTGGTTGCCGAAGACACCATCACCGGCGAAAAAGTCAGACAGACTGTGGACATGCTTGTACTTGCCACGGGCATGCAGCCAACATGTGCCATTGACAAACCCAATGCAGACTTGAGCTACAACGCTGACGGCTTCATTGTAAACGACTTCAAGAAAGGCGGAATGTTTGCGGCCGGTTGTGCCAATAAGCCTGCTGATGTTGTTACATCTAACCAGAATGCTACAGGTATGGCCCTTAAAGCCATTCAGACCCTTGTAAGGAGGTAGAGGAAAATCATGGATAAAAAATATGGAGTATATATCTGCACAGGCTGTGGAATCGGTGATACCCTCGACATGGAAGCTCTGGTCGATGTTCCTGATGAAGAGGGCGTAAATTGTACCACCCATCCGTTTCTGTGCTCCAAAGAAGGTGTTCAATTAATTCAAAAAGATGTTGATGATGGAAAAGTTAATGCCATGGTCCTGGGTGCCTGCTCAAGACGCGTTAACTTTGATGTATTCAATTTCAACGGTTGCATTGTTGAGAGAGTTAACTTGAGAGAAGGCGTGGTATGGCCGCATTCAAGAGAAACTTATCCAAGACTGACAGAAGATCAGAAAGATGATGAAGAACATTTTGATCCCATTCAGATGAAAGCTGAAGACTATATTAAAATGGGCATGATCAGAGTTGAAAAAGTTAAATTACCAGAACCCTTTAAAACAGAAACCTTTTCAAAAAAGATCCTTGTTCTTGGAGGCGGTGTAACCGGTATGTCAGCTGCCCTTGATGCTGCAAAAGTTGGGTATGATGTCACCATTGTTGAAAAAACAGATAAACTGGGCGGCTATGCTGCAAACTTGAGAAGTCAGATGCCGGTTGCAGAACCCTTTGAAGAATTAAGGGCCCCCGTTGTAAATGAGCTCATCGCAGAAATTGAAGGCTTTTCCAATATTGATGTCAGAACTTCCACTGAAGTTGCCCGTATTGCCGGCCAGCCAGGTGAATTCACTGTAACTTTCAAAAAACCGGGTGAAAAAACCCCTTTTGATGTTCCCTTCCCGCTACCCGAAGAAATGCTGGTGGATGAAAACGGAAAAGAGCTGAAGGCAGAAGATGCCCATGCCAAATATCTTGAATACAATACAGGCAAACTCGATATCCTTCAGCTTGATCCGGACGGAGAGCTCTATGGCGCAGTTGTTCTGGCAGCTGGTTGGCGCCCTTCTAAAATAGAAGGTGAAAAGTATGCGCATCTTGGCATTGATCTTCCGGATGTTATCACCAATGACGAATTTGAAAAAATTGCTGCTAAAGGTAAAATCCTTCGACCTTCCGATGGCAAAGAAGCCAAAAATGTTGTCTTTATCCAGTCTCCTGGCAAGGATGAAGATGATGCCGATTTTGAATACACAGGCTCGGTTACCAGCCAGGTAGCCCTGAAACAGGCCAGATATGTGAGAGATGATTATTCGGACGGTAAGGCATATATTATTTATCAGCATATGAGAACCCCTGGCCTTCAGGAATATTTTTACAAAAGTATGCAGCAGGAAGACGGAGTTTTCATGACCAAGGGTGCTGTGACCCAGGTTGTTCAGCAGGGTAATGGACTTGCGGTCACTGCCATAAACACACTTCTGGGTAAAAATCTTGCTATTAAGGCTGACATGGTTGTTGTTGCCGGCGGCATGGTTCCTGTAACCAAAGATGATCCTGTTATTAATCTTGCGTATAGACAAGGTCCTGGATTCAGGGATAATGATATTTTTGGCCAGTATGCAGACTCCAACTATATATGCTTCCCTTATGAAACCCAGAGGACCGGTATTTATGCAGCCGGTGCCATCAGACGCGCCATGACCATTGAAGAATCCATGGAAGATGCAACAGGGGCAGCCCTTAAAGCCATCCAATGTATTGAAAGCGCTAGCAGGGGCATGTCTGTTCACCCAAGATCAGGAGATATGACGTATCCGGACTTCTTCTTCCAGAGATGTACCCAGTGTAAACGTTGTACTGTTGAGTGTCCCTTTGGTGCCCTTGATGATGATGACAAAGGAACGCCAAAAATAAATCCGACAAGATGCAGAAGATGCGGAACCTGCATGGGTGCATGTCCTGAAAGAATTATCTCTTTTGCTGACTACACTATTGATTCTATTGGTTCCCAGGTTAAAGCGGTTGGGGTTCCATCAGAAGATGATTATTCTGAGCCACCCTTTAGGTTCCTGGCCCTGATCTGCGAAAATGATGCCTTCCCAGCCCTTGACATGGTGGGCATGAACAGAATGGATTATTCTCCCAATGTCCGGTTTATCCCGATAAGATGCCTTGGCTCATTTAATGTTATCTGGATCAAAGATGCACTTGCCCAGGGTATGGATGGTGTTATCCTCATTGGCTGTAAACATGGCGATGATTACCAGTGTCACTTTATGAAAGGTTCCGAGCTGGCCGAAATCCGTGTGAAAAAAATCGGTGACGCTCTTTCAAGTCTTGCGCTTGAAGAAGAACGTGTGGCCTTTGCGGAAATTGCCATTGATGAATATGACAAACTTCCTGGAATAATAAATGCCTTTGTTAAAGAAGTTGAAGACCTTGGTCCAAACCCATTCAAAGGATTCTAATCAAAACTATTTAATAAATAGTTTAGGAGATATATAAATATGACTGAAAAATATCTTGCTCAGCCGGATCTTGACTTTATAGCTCAAATAAGAAGTCTTGGTGGCGAAACACTGAAAAAATGTTACCAGTGCGCCAGTTGTTCGGTTGCATGCCCTATTGCTCCTGAAAACAGTCCGTTCCCAAGAAAAGAAATGATAGCTGCTTCCTGGGGTCTTAAGGATAGACTTATAAGTAATGGTGATATCTGGCTGTGCCATCAATGCGGTGATTGTACGGATCTTTGCCCAAGGGGGGCTGCTCCAGGGGATGTTCTGTCTGCTGTCAGGGCTGCAGCGATCACTGAATATGCACGACCCAAAGCATTGGCAAATGCTGTGAACAACCCTAAAATGCTGCCATTCCTGATCGGAATTCCAGCCATCTGGTTTGCGATTCTTGCGTATATCACAATGAACGCCGGAGATACAATGACAAAGATATTCCAGGCTGTATTTGGCGATATTCTTGGTGGCCGTTTCCATTGGTCCCATGCCCCTGCAGGTGCAGGACATGGCATTGCACAGGCTAATTTTTTCTCAACCTGGTTTGTGGATCTGACCTTTGTGCCAACTGCAACGTTTGCGGCCATTATCTTTTTCCTTGGTTTAAAACGATTCATTACAGACATTCATAATAATGCCGTTTTGGAAGGGAAAACTGATAAAACATCTCTTGATTTTAAAGAAATGTTCCGGGCACTTCTCCGGGTTATCCCAACCGTTCTTAAGCATGACAAATTCAATGAATGTGAATCCAATAAAGACCGTGCAACGCCTCATATGATGGTGCTTTATGCATTTGTCGGGCTGTTTATTGTAACAGGTATATTCTTTTTGGTTCTTTACGTGTTCCAGACACCTGGTCCATATTCACTATTTAACCCTGTGAAATGGCTGGCCAATATTTCAGGTGCAGCACTGGTTATCGGCAGTGGTCTGATGATCAAAAACAGGCTTGATAAGAAAGAAGAACAACTTACGTATTACAAAGACTGGTTCATTCTTGGTGTTGTTTTTACTCTGGGTCTTACGGGTATGTTGACTGAAATGACCCGTTTGGCGCATCTGGAATATATTTCTTACTTTTTTTACTACCTGCATCTGATTGCTATTTTTAACCTGTTTGCATTCCTGCCATTTTCAAAAATGGCCCATCTTGTGTACAGGCTTACAGCAATGACTTATGCGGAGTACAGCAATAGAAAATAGCTGAAAAAGCATAAAATTTGGAGATCGACAAAATTGAACAAAATTGCTGTGCTTCCAGGCGATGGAATCGGGCCCGAGGTGATGGAACAGGCTGTTAAAATTCTTAAAAAAACTTCAACTCTTTATGGGTTTAATCTTGAATTTGAATTTGCAGACATTGGTGGTGCAGCCATTGATCATCATGGTAAAGCTTTACCAGATTCCACACTATCCCTTTGTGAACAAAGCGATGCTATTTTATTTGGTTCAGTCGGCGGTCCCAAATGGGAACACCTTTTGCCGGAAGAGCAGCCGGAAAGAGGAGCCCTATTGCCCTTAAGAAAACATTTTGATCTATATTGCAATCTGAGACCTGCAAAGGTCTTCCCTTGTCTTGCATCTGCATCCCCGTTAAAACCTGAAATTGTTAAAGATGGGTTTGATATTCTCTGTGTACGTGAGTTAACCAGCGGTATCTATTTTGGTGAACCAAGGGGAAGGCAAGGAGAAGGCCTTGATGAAAAAGCTTTTGATACAATGGTATATACCCGGTTTGAAATTGAACGAATTGCCAGGATGGCCTTTAAAGCTGCCCAGAAAAGAAACCATCTCGTGACATCTGTTGATAAGGCAAATGTTCTGTTTTCCATGGTTCTCTGGAGGGAAACCGTTACACAGATTGCAAAAGAGTTTCCCGATGTCACCTTAAAACACATATATGTTGACAATGCCACCATGCAGCTTGTCAGAGATCCCCATCAATTTGATGTGCTTTTGTGTGGCAATATGTTTGGAGACATTATTTCTGATGAATGCGCTATGATTACCGGTTCCATGGGCCTTCTGGCTTCTGCCAGCCTGAATGAAAAAGAATTTGGCCTTTATGAACCTGCCGGGGGATCTGCCCCGGATATTGCAGGAAAAGGCATTGCCAATCCCATTGCCCAAATCCTGTCCAGCGCAATGATGCTTAATTATTCCTTTGGACTTTCAGATGCTGCCAGCGCCATTGAAAAAGCCATTTCAAATGTTCTTGAAAAAAATATTTTTACGGCTGATCTCACTAATCAAAAAGACAAAATAGTTGGGACTGATGCCATGGGAGATGAGATTATAAAAGAACTTGAAAAAGGGAATGACTAACCCCATATAACCTACTTGACAAAC
>CALGRI010000383.1 GCA_937880875.1 uncultured Pseudomonadota bacterium | reverse complement strand
TAAACGAGCAGATAACCCTATACCTTATATGTGCTCTTGTTCTGGTGGGGACGGGATATACCTTGTAAATCGACGTTGAAGGGTGACAACTTGCTTGACATCCACCGGTTCTTTCATCGCTGGCCTCAATTATTCGTTTTAAGCGTTTCATGTCAGGTGTAGAAGGAGCAGACCTTGCAATTGCCGAAAGCAGCATTTTTAATCTTTATAATCCTGGAATCCAGACATCAGTTCCTCAAAGCTCTTTGGCTTGTATTTATTAAAACTTTCTTCATCAACAAATACATAATCATAATGGATATCAGATTGTGCTTTGTTAATGTCAATGCACCACTCACGCAACCTCTTCATCTTGAGAGGCACATCAAGGTCTTCGAGCCCTTTGGTTTCAACAATAACGACTAAACCTGGAGAGTGCTTGACTATAAAATCAGGATAATAATTTGAAATATTGCCACCGGCATTAACATAATCAATTTGAAAATGTACGGCCATATAGTTCTTTACATAAGAAACAATGTCATCACATTCCTCAAGAAAAGCGGCAAACTTCAGTTCCAGAAGACTGTCCCCAATGATTTTGTTGAAAATACTTTTCTTTGGAACAATGTAACCTTGTTCCTTAACCACAAAGGGACGGGTTTTCCTCAATTTAATGAAGTCTTTTATTTTTGCATCCCCTTTATCCTGAATTGTTAAGGCATTGATCTGCTTCTTGAAAGTCTCTACCAGTGTTTTACTTGCCTCAAGCTCCGACAAATTACGCAGGGTGTTCAAACTATCCAGATCAACCCTGTTTTCAAATAAATCATTCTGAATAAAATATTTCACCTTTCCGTACAAGACATCGTAGCCACTGACTAAGCGCAAGTCCTTCATGATAACTTGAGAAAAATAACCGATTACTGATCGATAATCAGTAACAAGGCTTGCATCCAGTAAGGTTGTGTGGTTAATATCACCCGTTGTAATATCCTTGAATACAATCTCCCTTTTTTCTTCTTCACTAAAGGTTTTGTATGCGACCTTTTTATGATCAAAATACCCGGCATCCAATTCTGCCAGGTTTTTGTATTCCCGATAAATTCTGGCTGTCAAAACAGGGATTTCAATTTCAAGATAGTCAAGATCCTTGAAGGTGTTCTCACTATCCACTTCAACAATCAGAGGGGTTTTGGGTTTGGTACCTTCGCCCATTGCTTTACGTTCAAGTTCCACACCCTCAGATTGAATGGACTCAACAAAATCCATAAAAGCATCAGTGCCTACCACGCTGACATATTCTTCCACCTCATTACCGGGGTACATTTTACGCAAACCCCTTCCCAGTGTCTGTTCAGGCAAAATATTACTTTGAGCTGAATAAGCACGCAAGCCCACAATCGTGGTGACATTTTTAACATCCCAACCTTCTTTTAACATCAATACTGAAACGATAGCTTTGTAAGGACTCTCCCAGCTATCAATCTCATTGGACTGTTTGCGTAATACTTCAAGCTCCTCTTTTTTTTTGCCGGTTTTTGCCTCGGTAATCTCACCATTATTTTTAGTATGAATCACCAATACTGCATCTTTCAACTCAGGGTAGGTTGCTTCCATATATCCAGCAACATCATCACAATTTTTCGTGTCATCCGTCATTACAAACAGGATAGCCTTTTTTTCCAGTTTTTCATGTTCCTTATACGCTTTACGCCACTCCTCAACACCCAGATTCAGATAATCGGCATATTTTTCCGTATAACGGGAGCTTTGCCGTTCAGATAATTTGGCGCGGCTGGCAGAATCAGGCAGCACTGGATGCTTCACAACATTTTGTGAAATCGCCTCCACCAAGGGATAATCTGATATCGTCTGCACAAAAATAGCACCATTATTATGCTTGGGAGTTGCGGTTACATCCACTTGCAGCGCAAGAAAACCGTCTTTATGCTGCAAACGATGATGGATATCCTCTATGGACCTGAACCATGCCAAACGATTGTCATGAATATGGTGTGCCTCATCATTGAGAACCACCAGTTCATCAATATCCCGGACAATATCTCCCAGATCGACTTTGGAATCAGTGGTTTTGCCTACGGGTCGTTTGCCTAAAAAATAATCCATTGTATCTTCATCATCTTTTGATGGTTCCACATCATTGCCCGAATAAACCCGGTGGATATTGGTTAAAAAGATATTGCCGGTTTTGCGGGTAATATTGACCTCATCCTGAATATGCAGCGTCAGTTGAAAATCATCACGCCAGTTGTATCCTTCAAACCCGTTATCCGGCAACACAGGATCTTCAAAGAAAATACGCAGCCCGTCAAAGTCAGCACGTATACGATCCAGAACAATGATATTCGGGGTAATCAGCAGGAAATTTCGTGCCAGCTCAGAATCCTCTTCATATAATTTATGAAAATAGCACCATGCCAGAATCAGGCTCATCACCTTGGTTTTACCGGTACCTGTGGCCATTTTGATTACAAACCGCCGCCACGACTCATCAAACATATTTGCCGAAACCGCTCCGGATGAATCAAAGCGGATCAGATCATATTTATCTTTTACCTTGACCACATCATAAAGGTAAACCACCGTCTCAACAGCTTCCCGCTGGGCAAAATAATACTGAAACGTTGCCATGGACCCATCAGCTTTGGGCATTAAATGCTCACGATCAAACCACCAGTTCAAAAGACTGATACTGGTATCCGTCGCCCCTTCATAGCCATTTTCCCGCCACGCTTTAACTTTTTTGCGCAATTCATGCACCAAAGGCGGTAATAATTTTTCATAAGAAGATTCGCGTAAAGCTTCATCAGCAGGGAACCAGCGAACATCCGGCTCAAGAATATCATGAGGGGAATCAGGAAAATCCGGATGTAAAGCCATTATTTACTCCCTCCCAATTTTTCTATGCCATGATCGGCAATAAGAATTTTCATCTGATGGATAGCAATAGTATTTAATTTTTTCAGCCGCTCTTTTTGCGTCACCCCTTCATTGATAAAAAGGGCATTGATGTTTTCCAGATTAGAAAGACATACCAGTTGAGAGATATTGGCATAATCACGAATATTTCCCTTCTGGTCAGGGTTTTCATCCCGCCATTGTTTTGCTGTTTTGCCAAACAGAGCAACATTCAACACATCCGCTTCTGAGGCATACACAAAATTAATCTGGCTCTTTGACAGTTCAGGAGGTATCAGATTATTTCTAATGGCATCGGTGTGAATGCGATAGTTTATTTTTACCAGATTGCGTTTAATATCCCATCCAAGCTGTTTTAGTTCTTCATCTTTTAACCGCTGGAATTCTTTAATCAGATAAAGTTTGAATTCCACTGAAACCCAGGAAGCAAACTCAAAAGCAATATCCTTATGGGCAAACGTTCCGCCATAACGCCCGGTTTTGGCGATGATTCCAATAGCTCCTGTGGTGCTGATCCAACGTTTAGGAGTCAATGAAAAACTGTTTAAACCCGCCTGCTTTCTAATTCCATCGAATTCGATGGAATTAAAATTCGGGTTGTTCAACTGCTCCCAAATACCTAAAAATTCTATGCTGTTACGATTCCGCATCCAGTTTTGAATGATATAATCACCCCGTTCGGTATCCCTGTGACGGGCAATATCAGTAAGAGAGATAAAGTCCTCATCCCTGTGATGAAAGAACGTCACCGACCTGGATAATACATCCATTGTTTTTGTCTTTGTCACACCGACACCTCAATAATTTTCATCGTATCATTGCCAAAAATATCAACCACTTTCACTGCTATTTTACGCCGTCCAGGGGCACATTCCGTAAATGCACTTTTCAAATCCAGGGACCGGTCTTTTTTGGTGCGAAAGGATTGCCATTCATTCTCAAACACATAATCGCCGCTCCAGACTTCCTCTATTTCATTGTTTTCCGGATTTTTCACCCTCAGGATTTCCCGTTTGGATTCAAAATCAAAATCCACGGACCAGTAATCGATCCAGTCCGTCCATTTTTTGGTCAAGACCTCACGGCTGACAATGCCGTCATTGTCTTTGCTGATTTTAACCACTTGTCCCTTATCTACAATCACTTTGGACTTTTTCTTTGCCAGATTCACATCGGCATCCACTGCATCCTGGGAATAAAATACTGAAAAATCTGTCAGCTCAATGGCGATACTGTGTTTATTTTTACCCTTGCCAAAAAGGGGTTTTACTTCAATAAACGACACATCATGAAACACCACCTGATTTTTTTCAATGGCCCGCTTGTCAAAGACCTCGCGGGGGATATATTTCATGGCAAGGTCAATGCCTTTGCTTTTTGCCTCTTCCTGAATATTTGGAAACAGCCCCATCTCAAATTCAAACCCTAGAATATCGACTCTGGTAATATGTTTTTGCCGGCATTCTAAAATAATTTCTTCCACAAATAACCGGGTCACGGGCAGATTCACAGGTCCCACTGCCACCAGCCGTCCTGCTTTTTTCCCCTGAAAGCAGTTAAACTGGCTGACCCCTTCAGCACGATAAGCATGTAGAATAAGTTCTAAAAATGCTTTTTCTTTGGCTTGTAATTGTTTTTGCTTTTCTTCTTCCCGCAAATCGGGATTGATACCGATATAATGCTGACGCTCATATTTTCCCAGGTTGAGAATTTCAAAGGCCCGCCAGCTTTTATTTTCAGATTTTAACCCGCGTTGCACACCGATCATACGTTTCCGGGTGGTGTGGATGGCGAATTTGCCAAGATCTGAGGCTATCCATTTGCGGTTTAGTTTTTCGGCAACGGCGGCAGTGGTGCCTGAACCACAGAAAAAGTCGGCAACGATGTCGCCTTCATTTGAGGAACCTTTTAGTACACGTTCTAATAAAGCTTCGGGTTTCTGAGTTGCATATTTAGTGTCTTCAAGTGCCTGTGAATTTACAGGAGCTATATCATCCCATAAAGATTGAACTGGAACACCCTTTTGTTCGTTTAAATATCTCTTAAACCTTGGAACTCCTTTATTTTTTGGCCAGTATAATTCTCCTTTTGTATCAAGTTCTTCTAACCGATGGATTGGATACCTCCAAGGCTTTGATATTCCGCGCCATTCATAAACAGGATTGACACCGACATGCCCTAAAAGGCTCGTTGGTTGATATTTTCTACCAGTTTTTTCATCTATATAATTGTAATATTTTTCTAAATATTCTTTTCGATATTCACTATATTGGCTATTCCAGACATTTTTTTCACTTCTTGCATAAAAGAGTAAATAATCAGTTAATTCTGGATATCTTTTATTTGAATTTCCACGTGGTGTGCTTCGTTTCCATGTAATATGATTTTTAAAATTATTAATACCAAAAATTTCATCAATCACTAATTTGATCGCATGGCCGACATGCCAGTCACAATGCACATAAATACTGCCGTCCTCGGCCAGCAGATCCCGCATCAACACCAGCCGTTCATAAATCATACTGATAAATGAATCCGCCCCTTTACCCCAGGTATCCCGATAAGCGATCTCTTCAAGCACATTGGGTTTTTTGGTCAGGGTTTCGCCGCCGATTTCAATATCCATGGAAAAGTCGGCTCCCACATCAAAGGGCGGGTCGATGTAGATCAACTTGATACCGCCCTGGGCCTCAATTTCCTCCCGCAGCGGCCCGTTTTTCAGGGAGGATAAAATCAGTTTGTTATCCCCCCAGATCAGCTTGTTGTTCCAGCCTGTGATCTGTCGGCCGGTCTGCCGGTCAAACAGATCCATCTGCATTGATCTATTTTCTTCGGCCCGGGGTTCATCCACCTGCTCAATCACCTGAAACGGCAGGACCACATTGCAGACTTCACCGGTTTTCCCGTTCCACACCAGCTCAACTTCTTTCTTGTCTTCAAACAGCAAAAATCGATACTTATCTGGCAAGGATTTGCCTGCTTCAAGATGGCGGTTGATGTCCCTTATCTCATTATCAGTCAGCTTCATTCTATTCCTTTTGTCTTTCTCTTGTCTTGTCCGCTTAATCTGCCTGTACTACCAATGATTCAACTATCTACTTTCCCTGGGAAAATCAACCATATCTCCAACCAGTTTGACAAGGGAAGCAGATTTTTGATCCTTCTCCCACGCGGTTTTCAATGTCCGCGCAATGGCAAGAGGATTCGTATTTAACCCTCTTGGACTCCCATAATACTGAGATCGATCTTGTTATCTTTATACTGCCTGAAAAAACATTCAAAGCATTTAAAACAGTTGATTTTCCAGATCCCCTTGCCCGACAAAACAAGTATAATTGTCAAATCGGATTGTTTCATCCTTGAAACTTTTAAAATTTTCTATTCTCATGGATCCGATTTTCATGTTTTTTTAACAACATGAAAATCTGCGGCGCAGTCCGTAGCATTTTCTTTGTTTGAAATTTATAATGGTAATAATCAAAGTTTGGCTCCAGCCTAATTTTCACTACAAAATGCTCTCTCTCAGCATATATCCAACGACAGATCCTTTCTCAATTAAAAAATCCAGTATTATTAATACTTCGATCTTAGACCTACGAGTTCTTCTGATTTCTTCACGATTATTATAAATGTACTTTCTGGAGAGATTCTCAATGTAATAAATCGTATTAGTATTGAGCTTTGCATCCAACAGCCCTGAATTATTCTTCAGCATAAATGAGATCCAAAATATACCATCATTCAGGTATGATGATCCAATATCATTCAGTAGCTTTGAAATAGAATAAAGAGTCGAAGGGCAATGACCAGTTTTTTGAGACAACTCTTTAAAAAATCTCTTATCACGACCCTTGAGTGTATGCCATTTATCAGTTGTTTCTTTCCAAGGATTTTCAGCAAAAAGAAAACTTCTTAAAATTTTATCAGTATACCAAAACTGATCCCCTTTTTCACAAATCCCAATTACTTTATTTTTGAATAATCCCCATATATTCCAAAAATTATCATATGCGTTTAGGTAATCTTCAGCTGAAATTATTTCCGTAAATAAATCGGCGATTCCTTCAGAATTAGTAAAACCATCTAAGAAAGGCTTTAAATAATTTTCAATATCTTCTTCTGGACAACTTAAAACGAAGTAGGCAAGCTTATTTAGGAAATCATGTCTAACCTTATAATCAAGCCTTTCATCTCTATCCCCTGATAGTAATCTTTTAGAAAATTGGAGAATTATTGAATGGACTATTGCTTTATGTACTGTATTGTCTGTTTTAAGAGGAACCATTAAAAAAGCTGTTTTTAAAATCCTTAAGTCCAACTCTTTCATGTCACCTATATCATTTATAGAAATTTCATCATTTGAAAAATCGATTACTTCCAGTTCGTTTTCAGATAAAAATTCATCAATTTTTTTGCTTTCTGAACGACCATATACACCGTTTTTAATATTTTCCCTGCGCAATCTATCATGAAATTTCTCATACTTCGGTTTTAGCAGCAGATATCCAAGCAATAGGGTTTGGGCCGTTTCAAAATTAGTCTTCCATAATTCATGAATAGCCCCAATAGCAAACGCATTGAAGCCAGTGCTTCCCATATCAATTGGATATTCGTCAAAAAGTGTGAGCAACAAGATTAATTTTACAGCGTTCCTATCTTCAGGAAAGTGATTAAATATTGTTGGAAGAACTGAAATTGAAGACTGAGAGCTATCACCTATCTGGTATCTATATCCAGACTTAAGTGATTGTGAAGCTGTTTCAAGTACTACATCTTTACAATAAACTTGTTCTTCTTTGGTTAATATCTCTTTGTGATACTTTGTCAAAGCAGCACAGGCCGTCCCCGGTATTGATCTATTCATAAAAATGAACGGCTCATCTTCTGAAAGGGGCTCTCCTGAAGCACCAAAACCTTTTCCGTTTTTCAGATTCGAAATTATTTTTTTTACTTCTTTAAATGCTATCTTCGGATCTTTCTCATACTTATCGTACTTCTTGAAATTTTCATCGCCTTTCATTTTTAATTCTGCCCACAACTTTAATGATGTGTGTTTCATTGGTGCGGAACTTTTTTGAATGGATTTTTTGCTATAATCTAATAATTCAGGATCGACATCAGGATTAAGATGTATTGCAACACCCTCATCTACTTTTTCGGTTGTTGGCTTCATCTTTCTCCAGTCCATCCGTGATAGATATAGTCTCCATGTCTTATCAGCTTCAGTCTGTTTCAACTTCTCAGGTAATTGTTTGTAATAAGCATCTAATATATCCCATATGACTTTTTGCCTTTCTTCCGCCTCTTCTTCTTTTACGTTCTCAGCACGGAACATTTGGTAATTTAAACAAAGATGTTCTAAAGCAAATTTGCGATGTTTATCATCACAAGCTTTTATCCTCTCGTTTTCATAAAGTTCATTTTTATAATTGACTCCGAACCCTTTTTTGAAAATTTCGAGAGAACCTTTATGCGATTGATCTAAGCTCCACCTTGCTGTGTCATAAAAAAAGAAATCTTTTGTTTGAAAAAGCACCTTTGCAACATTAAATGTCTTATCAGGAAAGGCTAAAACAATACTGGTAACTACTGATGAGATTGAAGCCGATCTTGAATTTTTCAGGAGATATAAAAGCCACCATTCAAGAGTTTTGGCTTCTGTATTTTCACCCCGTTCAAGAAAAAATTTTTCTAAAGCCATGTGCATCGACTCTAAAATATGAGGTAAAACTTGTGTGCCTCTATAAGTACACCATAACCTGTTGCTAATGAACTGTTTGATAGACTCCTCATCCTTGAAGAAAACCTCCACTTCTTCTACTTGACCTTTATCCAAGTTTGACGAGGCGTATGCCTTCACTGTCTTGTTTGTAAATTGAATGATAAAATCTATAGTTTCCCGAATCGAAGATTTTAAAAGCCAGTAAATTGGAGATTGATAGGCGCTTGCCGGATAGTAATCAGAAATAGATTCTTTGATATGAAAATACTTATCTACACCTATGCCTCCATAGCTGTAATAATCTTCTTTTTTGGGTGGAGAATACCAAAATAGATTTGCAAGTTTTAGAACATTTTTAGGAAGAATCTCTGAAGCCTTAAGACCCTCAAACATAGTTAAGACAACTTTAGATAAGTCATAGTAAGGGGCTCTGTGACTTTTCCATTCATTCTCACTGAT
>CALGRI010000382.1 GCA_937880875.1 uncultured Pseudomonadota bacterium | reverse complement strand
ATGATTCGTCAGCAAAGGCTTATGAATCTGCAAGCCTTTGGTCATACATGGACCCGACCCCATACTCGTTCCGGCGCATGAATTTATCCAGAGAGGGTCCAATGAGCTGCATTTCTGGATTTTCTTTTTGAACATCCTGAGCAATTCTCATCTCTATGGTACAGCCAGTGCTATAGGTTGAATCCTTGCCGATCCATTCGGGCGGGACCTTTTTATTCATAAGAGAAAAACTTTTGCCAATATCGTCTGATGTCTGAAATCTCCATATATCTATGTATGAGCTTCTTTGAACAATTTCCCACATATACATTAGATCGTCTGCATCCATGCCAGGCTCATAATAGAATGAAGGGTTGATGATAAAAAGATCAGAAGATTTTTTATGTAAATAGTCTATAAAGGTACTCATGATTTTTTTTGCCACATCAATTTTTCCAGGGATGGAACCGATGATGCCGCTGTAAAACATCACTGTCATGCCTTTTTTCTTGGCAGATTCCATTTGATCAATAATTTCATTGGCTTTTTCTTCCAGATCCTTGTGGGAAAATTTGATGAAGCCAGGATGCTTGGGTTTATAAGTGATCAGCAATTGATTTTTATCAAGGCTGATATTGATGATATTCTGGGTAAACCTGAAGTGGGAATCAATCAATCTTTCTTTCTGGGCCTTTCCTCTTGATATGACACAATCCACCTCTTTGAAAATTCTGGAAAAGGTGGTAGAGACAAGCAAAAGATTTAAACTTTCTCTGGTCCCATCAGACACCACATAGATATTCTTGTCATGTTTTAAAAGCTTTACAAGGTTGTTTTTGCTGATGGTTTTTTCATAAATAAAGTGTGCGTTTTCAAGTATTTTTACCAGGACAGGATCAGTTCTGGTATCTGCAATGCAGACTTTTTTCAAGAAAGGCGATTCCTTTACTGCAAAAATAACGGCATGGCCCAGATCGGCAAGAAATTTGGCGATTGTCAGGTCTATAACAACTTCGCAGGATTCATCGGCAAGCCAGAGGATTTTTTGTTTCCTGTCTTTGACAAGCGCCATTAAAGGCAATAGTCCATCCCCTTTTATAGGGGTTTTAAAGATTTTTTTAATTTTGTTTAATGAGGGTATGTCTGAATTTTTAAGGGCCCCCAGGCTATTTTGTGTGATCAGGGTCAACCGTCTTTGGAATTCAATCGCTTTGATTTTTCCCCGTATTTCAAATAAGGAGAGATCTTTAATGTTTTGTAATGAGTCATCAATTTGGTTTAAGGCCTTTTCCATGGTGTCAGAGTCTATAAAATCTTTTATTTTTTTATTTACAGCTTTTTTATCTTCTGAATACGGATTTTCAATATGTGTACGGCTTAAAAAGATTTTGTATAATTTTTTTTCAAGCCTGGAAGGTATGAGAAGACCGGTTTGGATGTCATCATCATATTTTATCTTGATCAATGCTTTTAAAAATTTGTTATCATATTCAGAGTCTATTAATTCATCAATCATGCCCATGATTCTGTTCAACACCTGTTGGTAGCGGTTTTTTAAAAAACGAGGATATTTTCTGGACATGATAGCCTTAAACATTTTGTCGGAACAGGGAAAATACCGTTCTCCATTCTCAGGGTAGACCATAAATTCAATTTGTTCCTTTGAGCCTACCTTGGTGGGATAGGCAAAGGGATCTAAACTGTTTTTAAGAAAAAAAGCAGTAAACCAGGCATCAAAATCAGGACTTTCACCAACACGAACAGGTCTGATCTCTTTATTTTTCATGTGGCCTCCATTTATGGAAAAAAATTTGATTCATGGTATCATTTCATTGCAATTTTTGCAGGCAATTTATAAGTCCACAGCAATTAATTTATTTCCTGTTTTAAGTTCTATAAGACTTACACAATTGTTTTCAATTACACCATAGGTATACATACCGTTTCGAGGACAGGTGATGGAACCAGGATTCATGAAGATATGTGGGCCCTTTTTTTCTAAAAAACAAAGGTGGGTATGGCCTTGAATAATAATATCGATATTTTCAGAATAGGTGAAAGAACTATGACCATGGGAAATAAGGAGTTTTTTGTTAAAAGCGCTAAACTCCATTCGTGTTTCAAACCCAGGGAAAAAAGAGGGGGAATCACAGTTTCCATAGACATAATAAAACGGATGATTAAAACTGGTTAAATCTTTTTTAATGGATTCCGGTTGAAAATCTATATGGGTTAAATCACCATATCTTGTATCAAAAAGATCTCCGGCAATGGCAAGTTCATCCAAAGGGCCTAAAAGATTTTTCAGGGTTAGCCACGAACTATAACTGCCATGTATGTCTGCTGTAACAATCAGCTTTTTCATCAGTTTTATTTTTACCCTTGTTAAAAAAAATAAAATTTCATAGAATTGAATTCAAATCAACTAAATTTATTAAAAATGGCATGAATTTTAAATGAATAGATTAAATTCTGGTTAAGATTTAAACAATTCCATGACAAATAACAAGCACCTGCCTGATCAAGAGATATTTACCTATCATTATTTTCCAATAAAAAAAATTTTAACCCTACGGTATGGGATAGCCCCCTGTATAAAAGAGCCTGTAAAAGGCATTGTGTTTCTATTACATGGGCGATCCGAATTCATTGAAAAATATAAAGGGGTTGCAAAACAATTGCAAGAAAGAGGGTTTATGGTTGTAAGCCCGGATTGGCGGGGGCAGGGATTGTCTTCCCGGGAACTTGAAAACAGGCATAAAGGCCATATTAGGAGATTTGATGATTATGTGGATGATCTTGAAGCACTCTATTCAAAGGTTATAGAACCTCAAGGATTGCCCGTGTATATACTGGCCCATTCCATAGGCGGGCATATTGCCCTGCGGTTCATGAGCAGGCAGCCTTTAAAAATTAAAAAAACAGTCCTTGTTTCTCCCATGATTGATATTGCTCTTCCAGCCATGATGAAATCAATATCAAGATTTTTATCAAAAAAATTGGCTAAAACATCATTTGCAGAAAAATATACCCTTGGTTCAAGGGATTATTCTGTTAAAAAAGCCAAATTCAAAGGGAATAATTTATGCCATGACCCAAAAGCATTTTGGATTTTACATAATGAGATTGCAAATAACCCTGATCTTGCCATTGGCGGCTTCACATGGGGCTGGCTAAATGCAGCCTTTGAATCCATTGAAATTTTAAAACAAGATGCCATAATTAGCAGGATTACCACCCCAATTTTGATGATCAGTGCCCAAAAAGATTCTATTGTATCTTCAAAAGCCCAGGAAAAATTCAGCAAAAAATTACCCGATTGCACCTTTCTTTCCATTAAAGGCGCATTTCATGAGCTTTTGTTCGAGGAAATCAGAATCAGCACCCAGCTCTGGGATGCTATTAACGGGTTTATGGATGAATGATCATAGTGATTTTAATGTGTTGATTCTTAAAAGGACGGGGGGATGGGAATAATTTAAAAATACGTAAAAAGGGTGGGGGGTTAGATTTGAAAGATTATGGGCTGACAGTTTTTTTAATGCATTAATTAAAGGCCTGCTGTCTTTAACAGTTTTTGCAGCAAACCTATCAGCCTCGTATTCATCTTTTCTTGATGAGATTTGAAAAAGAATGGATATAAACAGGTCTATAGGCGAGTAAAGCATGCCAAAAAAAATCAAGCCTGCATAAATGGAAATGTCCTTCATAAAAAAAGCATGAAACAATCCTTCATGGGAAATAAATATGGAAATAAGATAAAAAATAAATCCCATCTGGAAAATACCTAAAACCATTCTTTTAATAATATGTTTTTTTTTAAAATGGCCCATTTCATGGGCAAGAACGGATACCAATTCTTCAATTGACTGTTCCTTAATCAGGGTATCAAATAAAACCATTCGTTTGTTTTTTCCAAAGCCTGTAAAAAAAGCATTGGATTTGCTGCTCCTTTTTGATCCATCCATGACAAAAATATTGGAAAGGGAAAAATTAATTGATTTAGCATAACTGATAATGGCTTCTTTTAAAGGGCCATCTTCCAGGGGGGTGAATTTATTGAATAAGGGCATAATCCAGGTGGGAACAATATATTGAACAATAAGAAGGAAAAGGGTACTTGCCATCCAGCACATGACCCAGGCCAATGGGCCGCCAAATTCCAGGAAGCCGAGAATTAATGATAAGAGTACTCCTCCCAGGATTGCTGAAAGAACAATAGATTTAATAAGGTCGGCAAGAAAAAGTTTGGGAGTGGTTTTATTGAAACCAAATTTTTCTTCAATCACAAAAGTGGTATACAGAGTGAAAGGCAGGGATATCAGAAGTTTTAAAAATAAAAGAATACCTGTAAAAAAAAGTCCTGAAACAATGGAACCGAAATTAAATGACCTTACAAAGGAATCAATGATTTGGAAACCACCTGAAAACCAGAACAAAAGAATGATGGTTAGATCAATACTTGATGTGATAAATCCAAACTTTGTATTTGTCTTCAGGTAATTCTGAGAATCACTATATTTTTTTTTGTCGTAATGGTCTTTAAATTCTGTTGGAAGGGGCTGATCTAGATTTTTAAGATTTAGAAAATCTGCAATAGTACCAATAAGGTAACTGCCTGTCAGAGTCACAAGAATGATGATTGTGATAAGTTGTTCTGAAAAATGCATCTTTAAAGGAAATCAGTCTTAAGAATTGATCAGGTCTCTTAATTTTCCAGAGCATTTGAAGGTTACAACTTTTCTGGCCGGCAATGTCATTTCTTCATTTGTTGCAGGGTTTCGGCCCTTCCTGGCTTTTTTTTCGTTTACACAAAATTTTCCAAAACCGCTAATCATGATATCATCCCCATTTTCAATGGTTTCCTTCATGATTTCAAGGAATTCTTCCATGATTTCATAGGTGGTTGTTCTGGATAAATTAAGTTTTTCTTGAATTCTTTCAGCAATAATTGTTTTGGTTAGCGCCATAAATTTTACTCCTGCAACTAAAACTTGGCTGTTGAGTTAATTGGTTATTAAAAATTGTCTGGTAAAGTACTTTATTCCCAATGTATTTGTCAAGTAACTACTAAGGATATTTAATCAAATTTAATATATTGTTATTATTCGAACTGGCCATTGAGCTAGGTTTTGTTTTGAATTGTTAATTTTTAAATTATCTGCTATTTTAAGCATTATGTAATACTATGAGAAAACTTAAATAAATTGATAATAAAAGTCAAATGATTTTAAATATTTAGCTTTGCAATGGAGTAAAAAAACTGATGATAAATGCTTTGACAGCACTGGATGGAAGATATGCCAGATTAACAAAAGAGTTTGCTGATATTTTTTCTGAGTATGGCTTAATAAAACACAGGGTGTTTGTTGAAATTGAATGGCTTAAATTTATATTAATTGATTTAAAGCTTGAATCCTTTGAAGATTTAAACACTGAAATGCTTGACAATATAGCACAGACATTTGACCAGGAAGATGCCCGCAAGGTTAAGGAAATTGAAAAACAGACAAATCATGATGTAAAAGCAGTAGAATATTTTATAAAAAACAAACTTGATCTTCTAGGGCTTTCCCATATGAAAGAATGGGTTCACTTTGCCTGCACCTCGGATGACATCAATAATACTTCCTATGCCCTGATGTTGAAAAAAGGCAAAGAAATTGTTGTTGAATTATTGAGACAGCTCATCTTTGATCTTGAGCAAAAGGCATTACAATATAAGTCCATTCCCATGATGTCCAGGACCCATGGCCAGCCTGCATCACCAACAACTGTTGGCAAAGAATTTATAAATTTTGCCTGGCGGCTTTTACAGGAAGCAGATATTATTGAACAAACTAAAGTCCAGGCAAAAATAAATGGGGCAACGGGAAATTATAATGCCCATTATTTTGTATATCCTGAGATTAACTGGATGGAAGCATCACAACGATTTATTACCACCCATTTAAATCTTGCACCCATCTTTTTTACCACCCAGGTAAATCCAAATCATTCCATTGCTTTTGTCCTGCATGCCATGATCAGGGCAGGGGCAACGATTATTGATCTGGATCGGGATATGTGGGGATACATAAGTCTTGGATATTTTACGCAACGAGTTAAAGAAGGAGAGACGGGTTCATCCACCATGCCCCATAAGGTAAATCCCATTGATTTTGAAAACAGTGAAGGAAACATGGGTATTGCCATATCAATGATGGAGCATTTGTGTGTTAAATTACAAAAGTCACGGTTTCAAAGAGATTTGACTGACAGCACGGTTTTGAGAAGTTTGGGATCTGTTTTCGGCTTTTTTGCCATTGGTGTTAAAAATGCCTTAAAGGGATTATCCAAGGTAGATCTGAATAATAAAGCCATGCAAAAAGATCTTGATAATAACCAGGAGCTTCTTGCAGAGCCTTTCCAGACGGCTATGAGGATCTTTGGCGAAGAAAATCCATATGAAAGGCTGAAAGAACTTACCCGGGGCCGGAAAATCACGAAAAATGATCTGGTAAAATTTGTTGATTCCCTTGAAAAAGTGCCCTTGGATTTTAAGGAACGAATGAAACTATTAACTCCTGAAACTTATGTCGGGCTTGCACAAGAGTTGGTGGATCTTTATTTTAAACAAAAGAAAGGATAAATCCATTCATTTTGTGAGGGGTTATGGACAAAAGTAAATGACAGAAAAAGTATCCAAAGAAGACGGCACCTTACTTTTAAAAATAGCCAGGGAAAATATCCTGGGTAAATTTGGAAAAGAAAATGAAATGCTTGGATCTTTGAAGACCAATGTTTCGTCTCTGGTTTTGAAAGAAAAGCGCGGAACTTTTGTCACCCTGCACAAAAAAGGGGATCTTCGAGGATGCATAGGCAATATTGATCCGACCAAACCAATTTTACAAGGTGTCATGGATAATGCAAGGCAGGCTGCATTTAATGATTCAAGATTCAGCCCGCTTTCCTATGAAGAGTTAAAAGATACACTCATTGAGGTCAGTATCTTAACCCGCCCGGAAAAGCTGGATTACACAGATGCCAAAGATTTAATCGCAAAGCTCCGGCCTGGTATTGATGGTGTGATAATTAAAAAGCAATATAAAAGTGCAACCTTTTTGCCCCAGGTATGGGAACAGCTAAAAGATCCTGAAATATTTTTAAGTCATCTTTGTCATAAAGCTGGATTACCCAGGGACGAATGGAAATCCTGCGACCTTAATGTTTTGGTATATCAGGTCCAATCATTTCAAGACAAATTTTAAGGGATTAAACTCCTATCAATCTGATAGGAGTTTTAAAGCCAGTTTTGACCATAATTCCAAATTTAATTGTTCAAGATTCCTTGTTTTTTCCCATGTGAATTGAAACAATTCGCTACCTGGCAGAAATTTTTCAGGAGTACTTGTCAATATCCTGAAAACAGCACCCAGGTGAACCTTGCCGACATCCGTGACATCCTCGCTGATCACGCCGACAAAAAGGGGAAGATCTCCTTTTGGCCTTTGATCAAGTTCTTCTTGAAGTTCCCGTTCCATTCCAACAGTCAGAATCTGCAAAAAAGAGGTGGTTTGTGTTTCCATGTCAATGGGGTTGATATGACCGCCTATCCCGATGGACCAAAGGTCGTGAAGCCTTTGTTCACTTCCCTGCCGGTTATATATGGCTGTTTTTTCAAAATCCTGGGTTTGAAGAACAATATATGGGATGATCTGCTTATATGAAACATCTTTTTCTGCATCTGAGCGGTTAATAAATTCAAACCCGCTGGCACAGCACTTTTCAATAAAGTCATCTAATTCCAATGGAACAATACTTTTTTTGCATACCCATGATGCTGGTAAAAGATCCCTTTTAATACTTAATACGCTTTCGTTTTTAGACACAAATATCCCCTTTGTTGATTACCATTAAAGTTTGTTTTCTATCATATCTGGCAGATAAAGGGAAAGATGATTTTTCGGGTTTTAATTGCAGATTTTATCAGGTCTGTGGTATGGGGATATATACAAACTTATTAAATTTAGAGGCCGCCATGTTATTTTTAAATAAATATGCAATTCAGAAAATGGATCAGGAAGTGATTCAAACAGCAGTTGAAAAGGCTTACCAACTGGTATTGAGTCAAAACTATAATATGCCGGACAGAATGCATGTGGCAGACAATCAGAATACCTTATTATTAATGCCATGTTTTTCAGAAAAATTTTTTGCCACAAAATTAGTTTCGGTTTTTCCGGAAGCCCGGCAACATGGGCAGCCGGCAGTGAATGGGGTGATGGTCCTTTCTGATAATGTTTCAGGACAACCATTGGCCATCATGGATGGTGCAGCAATAACAGCCCAGAGAACAGGTGCCGTGGGAGGATTGGGGGTTAAACTTCTGACGGCTGATTCCATAGAGACTGCCGGTATCCTGGGTGCTGGAGTGCAAGGGCTTTCCCAGGCACGTTATCTTCTGTTTAACCGCAATATAAAATCCCTTTATATCTATGATTTGAGTCACGAGGCTGTAATGGGTATGATCAATACCCTGAAACAAGAATTTTCAGACCTTGAATATGTGGCAGCCAAAACTCCAAACCAATTGGTTGCAAATTCCAAAGTGATTATTGCTGCAACAACAAGTAAAACTCCTTTGTTTGACTCAAGTCCTGATAATATTTTTGGGAAAATATTTATTTCAATCGGTTCATTTCGACCGGATATGCAGGAGTTTCCCAATACTGTGATTGAAAATGCAGATGATATTTTTGTGGATACCATGTTCGCCACTAAAGAATCCGGTGATATAGCCATTCCTTTAAAAGATCATGTCATAGCAAAGGACAGGATAAAAGAATTTGCCGGGGTATTGGGGAAAAATGAGACTTTTGAAAACAAAACAGTTTTTTTTAAATCCGTTGGTATGGCCTTGTTTGATTTGACCACGGCAGCTGCAATTTATCAGCAGGCTATGGAAAAAAATATGGGACAGATACTGGATTTTTGATTACAAAAAGAAAGGTGGAGCGGGAAACGGGAGTTGAACCCGCGACTTCGACCTTGGCAAGGTCGCACTCTACCACTGAGTTATTCCCGCTCAGCAAAAGTTTGGTTTAATTACTTTAAATCATGATTTTTGTCAAGGAAAGATTGA
>CALGRI010000381.1 GCA_937880875.1 uncultured Pseudomonadota bacterium | reverse complement strand
ACAAACTGATGGATGCATTCTGGCCGGGAAATATCACCCTTGTGTTTAAAGCAAAAAAGCATATTTCTGAACTTTTAACGGCCGGAACCTGCAAAATAGGCATAAGAATTCCTGCCCACCCCGTTGCAAAAGCTCTTGTTGAATTATTAAATTTTCCCATTACCGGCACAAGCGCCAATCTGTCCGGCAAGGGCGGTTGTAACCAGATCGATCAATTGTCACCCGCCCTGATTGAACATGCAGACCTGGTCCTGGATGCCGGCAGGCTGAAAGGCGGCATGGGATCAACCATTGTAGATGTCACGACATCACCTGTCGTCATCATCCGGGAAGGAGAAGTGACTGCAACCCAAATTAATAAAATCCTGGGAATTTAAAATTTCCCAGGCCATAATTTTATTGACAAAGTCTCGGTTTTCCCTTAAAAAGAACCATTCCTGCCGAAGTGGTGGAATTGGTAGACGCAGAGGACTCAAAATCCTCCGGGCGCAAGCTCTTGCGAGTTCAAGTCTCGCCTTCGGTACCAAGTAAACACAAGGGTTTAGCCGATTTTGGCTAAACCCTTTTTATCTTAATTTTACGGCTTTAATTTTAATTTGCATCCAGCACTTCACGTACCTTTTGAGCAAGATCCTTCATTATAAGACAAGATCAAGGAAGGTATTACAGCATCTTCCAGAATGATTTGAGTCGCAACGTCCAGAAGAAAGGGCTATGGATTGTCTTTAATGCCTTTGCAATCTGAGAGATCTTTGTTTGATCCAATCTCATTTCACCATAGGTCTCAAGATGAAATGCATGAATAATGGTTTTGATTTCATTTTCCAGGGGCACAAACTGCTGCTGTAGCCTTTGGGCATATTCTGCCGGAGTTTCGTTCGGCAATTTAGGCATGCCGCTTTTCCGGCCCCAGGAAATAAGCTTTATAAATCCTTTTTTGGCATCCTCGACTTTTCCGAACAAGGCCAGGAGTGCCATTTTAAAAGAGTTGAACAATAAAACCAGCCAGCGTATCAACACTAAAAAAAATACAGCCTCTTCTTTGTCACCGGGTGCTGACGGTTTTTTTGACATCAGGAACTTAAAAATTTTATAGGCAATATAGCCTGTCATAAATACGCAGATTAAAAAAAGAATCGCCAAAGTGCCGGAAAAGAAAAGATTATCTGCCCAGCCCGTGTAACCCTGGGTCAGTGTAATATTTGGATCTGTAATATCAGGGTTCTGCCGGGACATCCCAATATCTGCCGGATGGTTTCGCGGCGCAAAAATAAATCTCAAAATCGCTATAAGATATGGACTTAATGGACCTGCCGCCTGTTTTAAGACAATATATCCTGATTCTGCAAAAGATGTCATAAAGGGAAGCAAGATAAAAATCATGACCATACCGCAGAACAGCAGAACAATAACAACACTGATCAATACCCCATATACACGAAATCCTTCCATGTAATATTTTTTTCTTGTTGTTGTGTTCTGGGAAAAAAACAGTGCAATAAGACTGAAAAAAAAGTATCCCCCCATCATATAAAGGGTAAAGGATTCCTGAATATCTATTCCCCCTTTAAGCTGGATCAGCATTTTTATAATCAAAAGCACAAACAAAAGAGAAATGCCCAGATCAAAATAATTGCAGATGGTTTGATAGGACATCTGTCTTGATGATAATTTTGCACCCTTATACCAGAAAAGACAAACTACAGCTGCAATCAAGACCATCTGATACCATTCGTAAATTGTGCCGGGAAAAACCCGGTCAGTACCTGGAAACACAACAGCCCATATCATAAGACCCAGCCCCAAAATATGTCCAAGAACAAACCATATCAGGCGATATCTTTTTGCTCTGAAAAAATAAGATATGAACAACGCCATGAAAAAAGCCACACAAAACATGCCCAGGGGAAATGTGATCTGTGTTGTGGAAACAGCCAGAAAATTTGCCCAGGCACAAAGCCAGCAAAGTTCCATGCCGCAGCAGGCCGACACAAGGCGTTTATGGGTGTTGTATGACAATATTCATCCTTTTTTTATATGCAGATTGAGTCTATCTCCTGGATAGTATCTGAAATAAAGGCTTTTCCATCTTCAGTATCCCCTGTCCTGCTCACAAAGTATTTTACCGGTATCCTTTTATGGGCATAAAATTCTTTCAGTTCCATAATAGAGGAATCAATGGTGTGGGAGCAGAAAATACAGCTTATTCCCCATAATACGCTTATATGCTGATGAAAAATATCTGACAGTCTGCTGCCTGATTTCATATCCATTCTGGCAATGGTTTCAAGTATGAGTGAAAGATTTTGACGGTTTCGGTTTAAAGGGACAAATCCAGGCTTTCCTCCTTTGATGACCGCATTGGTCATAAACCCCACTGCATTGCCGCGGCTTTCAAAATGAACCGCCATGGAGGCTGCAGCTTCCAGCATTATTTCAAAATCATCTTTAGCCTGAAGGGTATGAAACAATTCAACATCAACCACGATCAGTATTTTTTCCTGGACAGACGGTTCGCACACTTTTTCCTGGAGTTTGTCATACCTTGCACTGGCTTTCCAGTGGATGAGTTTGACGGGTGTAAAACTCTGGTATTCCCGTGTGCCAAGGATATACACAGGGTCCTGCACAGGGCTTTGCGCACCTGGAACACCGAAAAAATAATGCTCAGGCATTGAAAACGGTCTGATGGGAATAATTTTCGGATATACAATAACATCAACACTATCCTGCCGGATTTTATGTCTTGGGAAAAAATTAAAAAGATCAGCAGCAATAATATGGGGATGACCGATATTAAAACATCCCCTGTGCATGGCTTTGAGACTCCAGGAGAATGTTGTTTTCTGGAACCATAAAAGAAAAGAGTTTTCACAGGCTGGTGTGTCTGAAATAAAGTGTGATTCATCAATCATAAGTTTAAACTGGAGCTGCACAGGCAAAAGTTTATTATTTCTTGCTTCTATCTTAAGCCTTATTTTTTCACCTGGAAAAACCTTGTTTTTATCAATTTCTGAATCAAAAGTCATTTTTGAAAAAGAAAAACGACTCCAGAATTTTGTAAACACGATCATACCCAGAACCAATAGAATCAGTATCGTCAACTGGGTTTGATGGTTTAAAAGGGAAATAAATAGAAAAACCAGAGCCATCAGTATAATCAGAGGCTCTGTGAAAATCGTTGTCATATGGGTTTGGACGGGTCGATCAGAAATCATGGATTTTATCCAATGGCCCCATCTGGAATTGGTGTCTGATTAAGAATCTGTGTTAATATCCGGTCTGGTTTTTCACCTCGCAGCCGTTCATTGTCATTTAAAATCAACCGGTGTGACAGAACCGGTCGAATTAAAGCCTTTACATCATCCGGCAGTGTAAAATCCCGCCCATCCAGTGCTGCCAGGGCCTGTGCCGCCCGCATGAGCGCCATGGACCCCCTGGGGCTTGCCCCGAATTTGATCATATTATGCTTCCGAGTGGCCTGGACGATTGTTGTGATGTATTCTCTGACAGGTGCGGATACAATAATCTTTTTTCTTTCCTGTTGAAGTGCAAAAATCTGTTCCGGTGTTGCCACAGGTGTGAGTGATGAAAAAGGATCATCGATCTGAAACCGTTTAAGGATATTCATCTCCTCTTCTTTATCCGGATAACCCATGTCTATTTTTATCAGAAACCGATCCAGCTGTGCTTCTGGCAGAGGGAATATCCCTTCATGTTCCACGGGGTTCTGTGTGGCAATGACAAAAAAAGGTACGGGCAGGAGAAATGTTGTACCGTCAACGGTCACCTGACGTTCTTCCATGCTTTCCAATAGACTGGACTGAGTCCGCGGGACTGTCCGGTTTATTTCATCCGCTAAAAGAATATTTGCCATAACCGGTCCCTGCTGGAATTTAAACCGGCCCTCATTCTGAAGATATATATTAAATCCAGTAATATCTGACGGCAAAAGATCCGGGGTAAACTGGATTCTTTTATAAGATCCCCCGATAGATGCGGCAAGGGATCTTGCCAAAAGGGTTTTTCCCACACCCGGAACATCTTCCAGAAGTACATGCCCGTCTGCCAGAAGCGCAACAAGAATCAATTTTACAGATTCCTGCTTTCCTACGATGACCCGGGATATATTATCCATGATCTTAAAGCAGATACTAAAATCCAAATCAGTCCCTCCTTTTCACCAGTGAAGCTTTTCC
>CALGRI010000380.1 GCA_937880875.1 uncultured Pseudomonadota bacterium | reverse complement strand
CCACACTATTCCACCATCAATATCTTTCTCGACCCGGAAGGGTTTATTTATTTGCTTCTCTTGCTTTAAAATTGATTTACCCGGAGCTAAATCTTAACCTTGACAGTTTTGTTTGAATTTGATCTTGTATCTTAAATAGTATTTTTAATACATTTGAAAAAGAGGTGCTGTGAAAAAAGAAATACAGAAATGTTCTGAACTTGTGGGTTTCAAAAAATATAAAGGGGAAGCAATATGAGTACAATTAAAAAGGAAGGATATAGTGTATAAATATTTATTTGGACCAGTCCCTTCAAGGCGTTTGGGAATGTCTTTAGGCGTTGATCTGGTTCCCAGAAAAGTGTGTTCTCTTGATTGCGTTTATTGTGAAGTCGGTAAAACTACAAAACTTACTCTTAAACGTAAAGAATATATTTTATACGATAAAATAATTGAAGAATTAAATCACTATTTTAAGAATAATCCTGACCCTGACTATATCACTTTTTCAGGTTCAGGCGAACCGACTTTAAATTCACGAATTGGGGATGTGCTTAAATTCATAAAACAAAAAAAGCCTGCAATACCCATAGCTGTTTTGACAAATGGAACATTGTTATTTGATGCTAAAGTAAGAGAAGAAATAAAAGAAGCTGATGTGGTACTGCCTTCGCTTGATGCTGCCACCAATTCAGTGTTTAATAAAATCAATCGACCGGCTCCGGAATTGGATATAGACAAATATATTCAAGGTTTAATAGATTTCAGAAAAGAATTTAAAGGGAAAATCTGGCTCGAGATTTTCATCCTGCCGGAATATAATCTTGAGGAAACTGAGTTAAAAGAACTGGAACAAAAAATTGCTAAAATAAATCCGGATTCCATTCAATTAAATACGCTGGATAGGCCAGGTGTAATTGATAATCTTCATTCGGCAAGCAGAAAAGAATTGGAGAAAATAGTGGATTTATGGAACTTTAAAAAGGTGGAAATAATATCAGCTGTGGCACAAAGAAAAAACATCCCATCGTATAGAAGTGATGCTGAAACTGCTATTTTGGAAACTATTTCAAGACGACCCTGTACCATTGAAGATTTAAGGGAAATTCTGGGAATACATATCAACGAAATAAATAAATATCTTGCTGTCTTGGAAGAAGAAAAGAAAATTGAAACAATTAGACAAGAACGAGGTGTATTCTATCTTATTTCTCAAACCAGTTCGTTGTCCGCTTGCAAAATCCCACCAGCATCAACATGACGGGAACTTCGATCTGAATATCATATTTTTTGCCCAGCCGGACCATAATTTTTTTAAAATGCTTTCATGGCTTTCCATTGGGTTCATTTAAATAAAAACTTACTTTTAACATGATCATCTCCTTAAATATATTTATTGTATCTGTTTTGCCTTGTTTAACCTTTCCAGAAATAGTTCCGGGGGTTCAAAATCTATCAACCGCAGTTCTTTTATTTCCTGGCCTTTCCTATCCAGGAAAACAATGGTTGGAACCCCTTTGATTTGATATTCGTTTAGCAATTTTTCATGGATCGGATCACCTTTGCGGGTCAGGTCCACCTTGATCATAGTAAAATCTTTTGCTGTTTGACCCACTATTTTTTCATCATGAAACGTCAGATCCTCAAGCTCCCGGCAGGGGCTGCACCATTCTGCGGAAAAATCTATAATCACATATTTCCCTTCATTTTTTGCCTGTACCAATAGATTTTTATCATAGGAATTAAAATTTACTCCAGATCCCTGGGTGATAAAGGTTCCCACAAGAATTGTCATGAATACAAAGGCCACCAGGGCCGCTGTCATTTTAATCCTTTCAAAAGATTTAAATGCTGCTTTTGTCTTGTCGATCCAGCCCAGGTGAAGCCCTGCAATAAGAGCCACGCCTGCCAGGACAAAAGTTCCGATAGTTTTTGAAAGAAGCGGCTGGATAAAATAGACAGACATACCCATCAATACCCAACCCATGAGTTTTCTGACCCAGAGCATCCATTCGCCTGACCGGGGGAGTCTATTAATATTACCCGAAAATATGGCCAGGAAAAATAATGGCAGTCCCAATCCTAAACTTAAGGTAAAGAAAATGATAAACCCCAGCCATGGACTCCCCATACTGGCTACCCAGGTTAGCAACCCAAGAACAAACGGACCGATACATGGGGCTGCAACGACCCCCATCATAAGCCCCATGAATAAAGAACCTAAATATCCAGTATGTGATTTTGTTGCAGCCTGCATAAGTCCATAAGGAACTCGCAATTCCCAGAACCCGAACAGGCTGAAAGAAAGAGAAATCAAAAGAGCTGCTATAATCATTAATACCACGGGATGCTGGAGTAATGATCCCATCAACCCACCTGTCAGGGCAGCAAACACACCGATCATTGAATTTGTAAAGGCAAGTCCGCCCACATAGCACAAGCCGTGGACAATAGTCTGTCCTTTGCCGCTCCTGCCGCCAAAATAGGATATGGTGACGGGGATGAGGGGATACACACATGGAGTAAGGTTCAGGGCCATCCCGCCGACAAAAATACCCAGTAGTGTCCAGATCATAGCCCAGCCATGTAATTGGCCATAGGCATTGTCTTTGGAAGAGTCTGAAACCTCTTGAGTTTGGTCTATACCAGCTGTTGTTGCTGGAGCGCTTTTTATAGGTAATCCTTTTGCATGCCATTCAGGATAGCCAATTGGGTCACGATAAATGTTTGTGTAACCAAGTTTTACAGCCACACGGGCTGCCGAGTCGCTTCGGACTCATGCCAGGCCAGCTCAGTAAAAAACAATGGTCTGGTTTTTATCCGGCCCTAAAAAGTTTTCAAGGGAAACTTTTTTCTGCCACCTGGAAAGCCAGGTTGGTTCCATGGGAAAATTGACAGCTTGTTTGATATGTCCTGTTCTAAATTCCCACTCCTGGCGGGTATCAACAAGTAAAAGGCTATCAGGGTCTTCCTGGTATTTTTTCCAAAGCTCATCCGTTTTTATAAGGCTATAACCACCAGCCTCTGATTCTGCCACCACATCCTCCCAGGAAGCATCCTTGGGAGTAACCGCCCGATTGGTAACCCACAACGCACTGATCGTCAGGCAGATTACAATCAATGCAGTGAAATTCTTTTTAATCGTTTTCAAATGACTTTCCTTGAATTATTATTCACCTGATGCCACAGACAGTCCCATGGCACGCCAGTCTTGGACACCTTCTTCAAGGCGGACAGCATGATATCCTTTTTTATTTAACAACTCGACAGCCTCCACAGAAAGGACACAATAAGGACCTCTGCAATAGGCAACAATTTCCTTGTTTTTTGGGAGTTTTGCCAGCATGAACTCAAGCTGTTTTAAAGGTACAGACAGGGCGCCACTAATGTGACCTGCCATGAACTCTTCTGGCGGGCGGACATCTAATATAGTCACCTCTTCATTTTTTATACGTTCTATCAATGCATTCCGGTCAATGGGTTCCATCCCTTTTTTGCCTTCAAGAAAGCGGTTTTTAATCTGTTCAATTTCTGCAATCCGATTCTCAGCAACCTTGCGCATGGATAGAAAAAATTCGCATACCATGGGCGCAGGTCTGTAAACCACATACAATCCTTTTTTTTCCTGTTCAACCAGCCGGGAATTTTTTAATACCTGGAGGTGTTGGGATGTATTGGCAATGGTAAGGGCTGTTTCATTTGCAAGGTTTTCAACGGTTCTTTCCCCCTGGCAGAGAATATCCAGAAGTTCCAGTCGTTTTGGACTTGAAACTGCTTTGCCGATCCGTGAAAATTGATCGTATATTTCATCTTTAAAACGCCTGTTAGGGTTCATGGTATTCTACTCCTCTATTATTCAAGCAATTACTTGAATAATAACGTATGAATATTTTTTGTCAAATAAAAAAATAAAAAAAGTTGTCAAACACTAACGCAAAGCCACAGAGACTTTAAAATCCAAGATTTTTAAAAATAAATTGATTTTTTACCCAGTAAATTTAATAATAAACTTTTCCTCAATTGCAGGTGGAAACAAAGCAGTAATTGAGAGGTTTTTAATAATTATTGGGGTATATATTATGCATGACAATCACCAGGCAAATAAACTGGCAAAGATGGGATTGAAAGAATCTGAAGAAATATTCCATAGTTTTTCAGAACAGTCACTTGTAGGGATTTATCTTATGCAAGACGGGCGTTTTGTTTATGTAAATCCAAAATTTGCTGATATTTTTGGCTATACCATTGAAGAGTGCCTGAACAAAACGCATTTTAGAGAATTCGTCCATCCAGATGACCTGGCATTGGTTGAAGAACAGATTCGGAGACGGGAGGCTGGAGAAGTCACCTTTCTCCAATACGGGTTCAGAGGAGTAAAGAAAAACGGTGCAATTATCCATGTCGAGATTTATGGATCTACTATCCTTTATAAGGGCCGGACTACTGCAACGGGGACCATGCTGGATGTCACAGATCGCAGGCATGCCGAAGAGATTAATAAAGCATTGTTTAATATTTCAAATGCAGTGAGTACCACACCGAATCTCGAAGATCTTTATGTATCCATCCATAATTCATTAGGCAATATCATGGATGTCACCAATTTTTTTATTGCCCTTGTGGATATCAAAGAATGTACCCTGAATTTCCCATATCACGTGGATACAGTGGATGACGATTTTTCATCCATCACAAATTTTAATATGACGGATTCTTTAACTGGTTTAGTCGTTTCCCAACGAAGCCCTGTTTTAATGAAAAAAAAGCAGCTTGAAAAACGGGCAAGCCAAAAAGGTGTATGGGGTTCACTGCCTCTGATCTGGATGGGAGCGCCGCTAATTCTTAAAGATGAGGTTATCGGAGTGGTGGCTGCCCAGAGTTACTTGGATCCCAACCTTTACACTGAACAAGATCTGCAAATACTTTCCATGGTCTCTGATCAAATAGCCATTGCTATTGACCACAAACGCACGCAAGATGCATTGCTGGAAAGTGAGGAAAAATACCGGCACATTTTTCAGAATGCGCCAGCCGGAATTTATGAGATTGATTTAGTAAAAGGCAAATTCATTAATGTGAATGAGGCTATGTGCAAATATACGGGCTATTCAGAAGAAGAATTTTTATTCATAAATCCTTTGGATCTTTTAACAGAAGACAGTAAAAACCTATATATTGGAAGGCTTGAAAAACTTTCTACAGGAGAAAATCTGGCTGGCAACGTTGAATATAATATTATTAAAAAAAACGGCCAGAAATTATGTGTTCTTTTAAATAACGATTTTATTTATAAAAATGGCAAATTGACAGGTGCAAGATGTGTAGTTCATGATATGACTGAACTTAAAAATGCTGAAGAAGAAAAAATAAAGGCTCAAAAAAGAGCAGGTGAAAATGAAAAAATGGCTTTGGTTGGCCAGATAGCAGGAAAAATAGCCCATGATTTTAATAATATGCTGACTATTATTATGGGTAATATTGACCTCGCACTAATGGATTGTAAGGATGCCGCACTGAAAAAGACACTTGAGTTAGTTTATAAAGAAACCATGCGCGGGAAACATTTAACAAAAAATCTGGTTGCCTTTGCCAGAGACCAGGAGCCCCGGCAGGAATTTTTCAGAATTAATGAAAAAATTGATCTTGTTATCAATCTATTGAAAAGAGACCTGGAAGGAATTGAGATTATCAGGGAATATAAGACAGGCGTACCGGAACTGTTCGCTGATCCGGGAATGATCGGAAACGCCCTTATAAATCTGATACAAAACTCCATTCATGCCATAAGTATGGTTGAGCATCCCAGAATAACAATAAAAACTGATTATCTTGATAATAATATCTGTTTTGAAATTGAGGATAATGGATGTGGAATCCCCAAAGAACAGCTGAAAAACATTTTCATACCTTCTTTCACACTAAAAGGAGATAAGGATGCAACAGGTTCCTATAAAACCGGCATTAAAGGCGTTGGTTATGGATTATCCAACGTAAAAAAATATATTGAGCAGAATCATGGCAATATTTTTTTTAAGTCTGTATTTGGCTCAGGTACAAAATTTACAATCAGTCTGCCTGTAAAAGAATTGACGGAAGAAGAAAAATAGAACGCGTAAAAAAACCATATTTTTAGAATCTATCATTTCAATTTGAATTTCAATGCCTGTCATGGGAGTATGGGCTGATACACATGAAAAATCAAGGGTCAGAAGGCAGAACACAATTGCATTACGGCTGGATCATTGCTTTAACGGGCATTATGGTTCTTTTTTCATGTCTTGGCCTGGGCCGTTTTTCTCTGGGGATGCTGCTGCCGTCCATGGGGATTTCGCTTAATTTGAATTATTCTCAAATGGGTTTAATCGGGACGGGTAATTTTGTAGGATATATGATTTCCGTGATGCTGGCCGGTATCATTGCCAGAGCCATTGGTGCACGTTGGACCATTTCCTTTGGCCTTGTCCTGGTAGGTGTTTCCATGGTTTTGATCGGCCGCGCCATGACATTTACTGAAGTGATGGCCCTTTATGTGGCAACGGGCATTGGTTCAGGCCTGGCAAATGTGCCCATGATGGGCCTTGTTTCTCACTGGTTTTTAAAAAGCACCCGGGGACGGGCTGCCGGGATCATGTTGTCGGGAAACGGTCTGGCAATTGTTTTTACGGGTTTATTTGTGCCCTGGGTTAATGCCGGCCAGGGGGTAGAGGGCTGGCGCACGGGTTGGCTGACCATTGGCATCATATCTATTGTCATAGCTGTCATAGCTGCAATGCTTCTTAGAAATAACCCTGAAGAAAAAGGCCTGGCCCCTTTGGGAGATGCAAATCAAATGGTTGCGGCTGCTTCTGATAAAAACGCTCAGAAGAAAAAACAATCCAATACATGGACCATGGTACATCTGGGTTGCATTTATACCCTTTTTGGGGCCACATATGTGGTCTATGCCACTTTTATTGTCACGGCCATGGTGAATGAACGGGGGTTTGGCGAGGGCACTGCAGGAACATTCTGGGCAGTTGTGGGTGGGCTTTCTTTGTTTTCAGGTCCGCTGTTCGGGTGGCTGTCTGACAAACTGGGCAGAAAAATGGGCATGATGGTGGTTTACACATTGTTTACGATTTCCTATGCCCTTGTGGCAGCCAATCTGCCTGATCCATTTTTATATGCTTCCATTGGGATTTTTGGTTTGGCCGTGTGGAGTATTCCAACCATCATGGCAGCAGCAGTGGGAGACTACATGGGGCCGGCCCAGGCAGTAAAAGCCTTTGGCTTTATCACCTTGTTCTTTGGAGCAGGACAGATCACAGGGCCTGCTGTGGCAGGCTTTCTGGCAGATATCACTGGAACGTTCAGTATGGCTTTCTGGTTGTGTGCAATTCTGACTTCAGGTGCCGTGGTTTTGACGTATTTTCTGCAGCAACCTTCCTCAGCCTAATTTTTTCTTTAGAGCAGTTAATTGTACTAAAAATTAAAAACTCGGGTATTGTTTATTTCCAATTCTTTTCTGGTTAAACCCATTGCCATTCCAAGAACTTGTGTGAAAAGGATGGGAATGACATGAATTTTTTTTAATTCTTGTTCCATGTCCATAACATTGTATTGTATCTGGCAATGGGTACAGGCATTTATAATATAGACTGCTCCTGAATCAGATGCAGATTTTAATTTAGATTCAAGAATTTTCAAGGATAATTTTCTATTGGTCTCATAAATGGGATTTCCGCAACACTCAGTGCTTTTTGACCATTCAATGGTTTGTAATCCCGTGATATTTACAAGGGCTTCAAAAATTTTTGGTGCAAAGGGATCATCAAATCCTGTGATTGAAAAAGGCCTTAGGGCATGGCAGCCATATTGAACCACAATTTTTTCATTTGAAAATGGTCTTGTTATCAAAGGTTTTAATGCGGCAAGACCCAGGTCATGATACAAAAAGGAAAGCAGATGAATGACTTTTGTTTCCCCGCTCCATGAAAGACCTTCGGTTTTCAGGATATTATTAATTTTGACGCGCAGGTCTATGTGATTGTTCCAGGCGTATATGGCATGCTTAAACTGACCAAAGCAGCATTTGCAGGGAGTTATGAGATCAAGGCCGTGTTTTTCGGCAAGGGCAAGATTACGAATTGAAGATAATACGGATATCTCAAGGCTTTTACTTCTTGAAGGGTATCCACAGCAATTAAAGGGCAGGGTTATAAGCTGAACGGATAGTTTTTCCATTATGGCTTCAAAGGAAAGCCCATATTCTTCAAGCTCAAAAGGAATTTTACACCCGGGAAAATAAGCAAACTTCATTATCATGCCTTTTTATTTGTCATCTTTTCAAGTTTTATGGCATCTGCCCTTAAATTTCCATTATTTCTTAATTCTATCATTATGTCTGCAACTCTTATCCCCTGGGGGCAGCACTCATTGCATGTAAAGCAGGTCAGACAGTTCCAGACCATGCGGGTGCCCGTTGCCATATGTTTTTTGCCCAGTCGCAACAGATTCATAACCTGCTGGGGGGTATAGTCATTGTTGGCCAGATCATGCTCAACAACGGGACAGACATTTGTGCATATGGTACATTGAATACAATTTTCAAAGGAAGCCACATTATCTGCGAGTTGTGTGGTCTTTTTCTGTGTTGAGGCAATTTTTTCTTTTTCAGGCTCCAACTCTGCCCATTGTTTTAAGGATAAGCTTTTAATAAAGGTGTAATTATCCTGAAATCCTTTTAAGACAAGTTTTTGATTGAGAAGGGTCCATAAATTCTGAAGATCAATCCCGGAAGGGCAGATATCAGTACATTTGTGGCAATAGGTACAATCGCCATTGCCGGATTGAAGCTGGTATAATGTTTCAGAATCAAATTGTCCAGGATGAAAAAGCCTCTTAAAAGCGTCAATCTTTGAATGGGGCAGGGTGTGAATATTTTCTGTAATTAAAAAATTGGGAAAAACACTGCATACATCCGAGCAAAAGCTGCAGTTTGTGCAGGCATACAGGGTTGCTGTATTTATATATCCCGGGCTTGGATACTGGTCTGGAAACTGGTCTTGATTTGGGCCAGGAACCAATTGTTCTTTTTTTAAATTTTTTTCAAGACTTGCAACGGGTATGAGAAACATATGAAAAAGCCTTGAAAAGGGCAGGCTCACAAGAATCAGAAGACATAGAAAATAATGGGCATAATATACATAGTTGTCAGCCCTGTGATGGTTCAGCCAGGCCCCGGATTTTTTTAGGGACAGGGCTATGCTGCTGGATATAAAAGCGGATTTTATGGGAGAGTGACAATCAATGCAAAATTCCTCATTAAGCTGTTTGCCCTCGTCAAGTTTTTCCTGGGTAATGAGCAAGGCCTCATTAAAAACAACATTATAATTTTTTTTCCAGTAAATTTTCAGATCTTCAAGGCCTGTGTCTTCATCTATATCAGAATAGTCTTCCACCATTTCCATAAACACCGGCTCTGAAATTATTTTAACTGCCTCAAGTAAAAAACCCGATAAAATCACCATTAAAATCAATAGTATTGAAAAAAGGCCTTTTAAATGAATTTTTCTTTTCTTAAGCGTTTTTAAAAAGAAAAGTCGTCGAAACAAAAAACCCAGACAGCCGGCCAGAACAAAAAAACCTGCCAGGTTTCTTAAAAATTGAAAGGGATCAACCGTGGACTGGTAAGATTGAAACCAGTAAAATGAGGTCACATCATCCAGGGCATGGAAGACCAAAAGATATAGAAATCCTGAAGCCACCAGAGAATGGATCAGCCACCTTAATTTCCCGGCGTTGAACAATTTTATCTGGAAAATGGTGTTCAGAAAAAAGGTCTTGATATTCAAACCACGGGGGACCCATTTTTTCCCCTTAAAACTCCTGTTTCCCTTAATAAAGAAAAAGAATTGATACAAAAACCCAATAAGGGATAAGATTATGGCAATGAAGAGTGCAGTCTGAAACATTAATTTCTCATTTTACATGTTTTTTTTATAATAGCTGTTAATGGCAGTATAGGCAGATACACAGGAAACCCCTGTTCCTGATTTAAGTCTGGCCCAGTCATTATGGGCGATAATGGAGCCTGCGCAATATAAATTTTCAAAGGCTGGTTTTCCTGTCTTGTCCAAAGGTCTGAACGTATCATCGGTTTCAAGTCCCGCCTGGTTTATCTGATGTCCCTTTGCATCAAAAAAATTCAATTGGTGCCAAAGGTCACGGGTTTCTGGCTGAAAAACCGGCAGATTGAAAATCGTTTCAAGAACGATATTTCTTTTGGCAAAAAGGCCTCCCCCTGGAAATCTGCCCGTGGCAAGAATAACACCCTTAGCTTTTATCCTGGTTTCAAAATTATCATTTACTGCCTGGAGTATGAAATGGTCTTTTTCCATGGCATGAAAAATAACTTTAGCATTGCTTAAAAATGTTGCATGAGGATTAGATAATTTTTTTTCAAATGCGTTTTTCAAGCGCAGACCTGGTATGGAAGGTGGCATGCCCGGTATTTCAAAAACATCCATTCCAATCCTTTTTGTAAGGGATTTTACGATGTCCAAACTATTGTGAATCCCGCATATGGCAGGCATCCCTACAATATCTGCTTTTTCTGAAAAGCCAGTGATTTTATCTGAGAGTCTCTGTATGAAGTCCTTGTTTTCAAATAATTTTGCCAGATGAACAGGGTTTAAACTGCCGTTATTTTCAGGCAGATCAATACTCAGGGTATAGGTTTTACCCTTGTTTCTTTGTAAGCCTGCGGTTGCCTGTCTGGCACAAAAGCCCTTTAACCCTTTAAAATCAACAATTAAAAGATTTTTTTCATCCTTGTGCAGATCGCACCCCTTTGAAAAGGTTTCAGGAACCATATATGTGGGCTTGAAAGTCCCAACAGAGGTTAGTATTTGTTTGTTGTCAGGGCCGGACAATTGATAGTTAAGCCCGGCAGAACTTAAAAAGTCTGTCAGAAATTGAAAGCTTTCTTGGATCTGGTTTTGACTTACTTTTGAATAGGGGTGTTCAGGTTGATCAGATTGTAATTTTTTAATTGCTGAATAGGGTTTGGTCAGTATTTTTCCGGAATCTATCGGAAAAACCCCTAATAAATCAAATAATCCGCTGGCAAAAAAAAGGGTGGCAGAGTTTCCGGCTTGAATGGTTTTCAATCCAAGGTCTGATGCACGGGCTGCGGCTATGTAACCTGCCAGGCCTGCACCAATAACAAGAACGTCACAATCTGTATTTTTTATTATCTTCATTTATATTAAATTTTTATTGCCCGTAAGTTCCAATCCAAATACCCCGCAATGTATCATTTCTTTTAGCGAGGATTGAGCAAGTGCCTGGTCCCACAAAAGAGATTGCTCGCCCTTCCATCTTTCATTTAAAAAGAGTTTGAGATCAATAATATCTGAATGATCCTGGATGACATTGCTGTCATACATGTGGGAAAAGATTCGTAAGCTGCAGAAGGTTCCCTGACAAGGGCCTTTGCCGATCCTGCTCCTGACCCCGATGGCTTTCAGGTCTGGCTTACCCCTGGACTGTTGAATTGAATTTATAAGTGTATCAATGGCTTTCTGGGGTACCATTTCGCACTCGCATAAAATTGGGTCGTTGTCAGCCTTTGATATGACCGGTTCGGTTGACAGCATACCAGGTTCAGTTGCCATCATACCGGGCTCAGACCACTCACCGCTTTTTGTCGATGGCAGGGGAATATCTTTTGTCAAACATTTTGAAAATATTGAATGCTTCCAGCAGACAAGATCAGATGCCTTTTCCGCCATCAGGCGGTAAGTGGACAATTTTCCGCCGGTTATTGTGATAAAATTATCAACCCCGTCTACTTTATGATCCCGCAGGGTAAATCCCCTGCTGACATTTCTGTCATCTTCATTGTTCCCTTCACTGACAAGCGGTCTGGCCCCGGAATATGCCCTGATATACCGGCAGGTTTTTAGGGCAGGTACCATTTTTCCGCCCTCGTTTATAATATGGTCAACTTCATTTATAGTTGGATAAATATTATCAGGAGATTCAACGCGGACCGAGGTAGTTCCTATTATTGATACTACCCCGCCAGGCACCAGTATGTCTCCATCCGTGGCTTTTCTCAGTCGGTTAATAACCCTTTTTGTCATTCTCTTGCTTGTGACAAGAAGAGTGCCTTTGGACAGGACCATGTTGATAGTTATGCCGGCCATGGTAGCAATAATGCCAGCCCATGCTCCAGATGCATTAACATAGGTGCGGGCTTTTATCTGAAAAGTTTCCCCATTATTCTGGTTAATGATGGTGGCATATTCAATGGAATTATTTGTAATCTTAAATCCAGTAACCTTGCTGAAACTTAAAAATTGACTGCCCCTTAAAACAGCATCGTTCATATTTTCTATGGAAAGCTTAAAAGGATTGATTGATGCATCATTGACTTCATAAGCTGCTATCATATCCTTTGATAAAACAGGCTCCATTTCTCTGGCAAGGGCCACATCAATTTCTTTGCAATACACCCCTGATTTTTCACACATGCCTGGAAAGGCGGCAATATATTTTTCATCATCCCCTTTTACGGCAATAAACAGGCCTCCTGTGTCGTCAATGCAGTGCCCGGCATTTTTTTTCAGGATTTCCAGTTCATTTTTACATTCAACAGCAGCTTTTGGATCTGAAGAAACATATCTTGCACCACTGTGCAAAAGGCCATGATTCCCACCCGAAGCACCCGCGTTTAAATCTGATTTATCAATTAATATGCATTGCAGCCCGCGAAGGGAAAGATCTCTTGCGATTCCCGTTCCCGTTACCCCGCCACCGATAATCAATACATCTGTTTCTATGGTTTTATTCACTGGGAAATCCTTTGTCGACATGTTCAAAAAAATAAATACCATGACTTAAAAACTTGTGCAAGCGAAAAAAACGAATATGAAATGAAAATAATATGTTGTTTAGAGTTCTTTATGCAAAAATTTATGGTAATGTAAAAAAATGTATATTTATATTTAAAGAAGGTTATTTAAGTGATATCGTAAGACAATGGTGATGTTTAAGCATTGGAGGTAAAATTATGTTAAAATATGTCGGTTCAATAGATCTTGGGACGACCAGTAACCGGTTCATCCTTTTTGATAAAAAAGGCAATATTTTTGCTTCTGCCCAGAAAGAGCACAAACAGATTTTCCCCAAACCAGGCTGGGTTGAACATGATCCCATTGAAATCTGGAAAAACACCTGTTCGGTTATTACACAAGTGTTGGATAAAACAAGAATTTCTGCAGAATCCATTGATTCCATCGGAATAACCAATCAAAGAGAGACCAGTGTTGTCTGGAACCAGAAAACGGGAAAACCATATTATAATGCCATTGTCTGGCAATGCACAAGAACAGATGAAATCTGTAAAAATCTTGTGGCCCTGACAGGGGAGGCATTTTTCACTGAAAAAACAGGACTGCCCGTGGCAACTTATTTTTCAGGGCCAAAATTAAAATGGGTGCTGGATAATATACCAGATGCAAAAAAAGATATCATTTCAGGCGATGTTCTTTTTGGAACAATTGAAACCTGGATTATCTGGTGGCTGACGGGAGGACCCAAAAAAGGATCACACATTACAGACGTTTCCAATGCCAGCAGGACCATGATGATGAATATCCATTCCCTTGAATGGGATAAAGATATTGTAGGGGCGCTTGGTATACCCATATCCATACTGCCGGATATAAAGCCTTCCATAGACTATAATACCTGGGGAAGAACACAAAAAGACGGCCCTTTCAAAGGAGAAATACCGGTTTGTGCAGCACTGGGTGATCAACAGGCAGCACTTTTCGGCCAAACCTGTTTTGCCAAAGGCGAGGCGAAAAATACCTATGGCACGGGTTGTTTTTTGCTTATGAATACAGGGACCACACCTGTTATGTCCAAGCATGGTCTTTTGACCACTGTGGGATATCAGATCAATAATGAAAAAGCCGTATATTGCCTGGAAGGCTCCATTGCAATTGCCGGTGCTCTGGTACAGTGGATGCGGGATAATTTGGGGATTATCAAATCTGCCGGGGAAATAGAAGAGCTCGCAAAAACAGTGGATGATAATGGCGATGTTTATTTTGTGCCGGCATTTTCCGGGCTGTTTGCCCCATATTGGCGATCAGACGCAAGAGGTATTATTGCAGGGCTTACAAGATTTGCAAATAAAGGTCACCTGGCAAGAGCGGTTCTTGAGGCAAACGCGTATCAGACACTTGATATCGTCACAGCAATGAAGAAAGATTCCAAGGTGGACTTAACCCTGCTCAAAGTTGACGGGGGAATGGTATTGAATGAATTGCTCATGCAGTTTCAATCTGACATGCTCAACGTGCCAATTATACGGCCGACGGTAATTGAAACAACCGCATTGGGGGCAGCCTATGCTGCCGGGCTTGCCACAGGGTTCTGGAATGATATAAATGATTTGAAGGCGAACTGGTCAGAGGGGAAAAGATGGGTTCCCTCCATGTCTCAAAAAAAACGCGAACACCTGTATTCCAGATGGGAAAAAGCAGTTGAAAGATCTTTTGACTGGTTGTGATATTTAAGGTTTGCGACAGATGAATGATTGGAGTAGAATATTGGCAGCTTTATTAAACTTATAAATTTATTTAAAATGCTTGGATTATTAAAATAAATGAATTTTTTACGAAAAGCCATCAGCAACCGGCATGAAAATATTATTTCTTTGATAAATAATAATGGATTTGCCACGGTGGAAGAAATGGCAAAACTTTATAATGTTACACCGCAAACCATAAGAAGGGACATAAACTTTCTTGATAAGGAAGGATATGTTTCAAGGTATCATGGCGGTGCCGGGTCCTCTTCCAGTGTGGAAAATGTTGCCTATGGCCATAGAAAAGAGCTGCTTTCTGAAGAAAAAAAGAAAATTGCCAGGAATGTAGCATCCATTATCCCGGACAAATCCTCTCTTTTTATCAATATCGGTACAACAACAGAGCATGTTGCCCATGCTCTGTGCGATCATAATAAATTGAGAATCATCACAAACAATATCAATGTTGCTGCGATTATGAGCAAAAAAGAGGGGTTTGAAGTCATTGTTGCAGGAGGGATCGTAAGAAGCAAAGACGGCGGGATAACAGGAGAATCTGCAGTTCAATTTATTAAACAATTTAAAATGGATATTGGAATCATCGGAATCAGTGGTATTGACCTTGATGGAACATTGCTTGATTTTGACTTCCGGGAAGTTCATGTGGCAAGAACAATTATTGAAAATTCAAGAAAGGTTTTTCTTGTTGCAGATCATTCCAAGTTTGGCAGAAATGCAATGGTCAAACTTGGAAGTATCAAAGAGATTGACACTTTGATTACAGATAAAAAACCGCCAAAACAGCTGATGGATATTATTTTAGAATATGACATCAACCTTTTGGTCGGTTAGCAGGCAGGCAGACTTTAAAATAATTTTGCCGCATACTTTTAAAAAATGGTAATGGTTGATAGAAGTAAAGACAGGTTATAAAAAAAATAATTATATTCATTTTTTTGTTCTTTTTCCCCTGTATGATATATGCTCAATATTATCATTAGGTTGAAAATGGGGTTCACCATTTCAGCAACTATCAGACCCTACCAAAGCAAAAAGACAAAAACACATCTGGTACCAGAACCAAGACCCCTTCTGCTATGGCGCCAAAGGGCAGTATAATATTAAAAGAATCTGTAATTGACCCTGGGAAAACTCTTTCACCCCAGGAAGCAGGAAAATCGCCTGTTAAGAGGAAAGCACATCTTAAGGAAAAATCACCTGAAGTAAAGAAAGCGCTTGAACAGAAGAAAGCGGCTGTTAAGGAGAAAGAACCTGTCAAAGAAAAAGATATTGTTCCGACAGATATTAGGGTTATGGGTCCTAAAAAAGCAGCTGACCAGGGAGATGCTTCGGCTCAGTTCATTCTTGGCCGTATGTATTCTAACGGCACAGGGGTAACGCAAAATTATCAACTGGCTTATGTCTGGGAAAGTTTAGCAGCAGCCCAAGGTCATGAATTTGCGATATTTTTATATTAATTTGGCCGGTATCTACAATAAATATTTAAAGCCTGTCTTTTAAAATATTTTTTAACTCCTCTTTTTTTAACGCGACAGGATTATTTTTTTGGCCTGTAGCAGATACTATTTCGTTAATATCATCCCTGGTGACACCAAATTGGCTAAGCCTGGGGATTTTTAAGAATTCAGTCCATTCCATAAGAAGATCTGAAAGAATCCTTGCATTTTTGATGGGGTCATTGTTTTTTGTTTTTCCAAGTAATTTGCCAGCATTGGCGTATTTTAAAAGAGAATCACCTTCGGGGTCAAGAAGGATCAGTGTTTCAATATTTTTTTGAGTGGTTTGTGCAAGCAATGTTCCGCAAACAACTCCATGGGGGATGGGAAAACCCCCGCCAATAACCGAGGCAAACCCGTGGACCACACCAAGCCCTGCATTTGCCAAGGTTAGGCCGGAAATATATGATCCATAACAGATTCTTGTGCGGGCATCAAGATCATTGGGATCCAGGACTGCGGATTTTAAAATTGCGTCTCCCATAACGCGTAAGCCACCCAGCGCAAGGGAATCAGTCATTGGAGAAGATTTGATGGAGACATAGGACTCTATTAACTGGGTTAACGCATCCATGCCACAGGCAGCACTTATTTCCCCGGGGCAGGAAAGGGTGAGTTCAGGATCAACCAGCGCGATATCAGGAACGAAGTTTTCATGGCGAAGGGATTTTTTAAAACCTTTTTTGCCGACCAGGCTCAGCACGGCATTTTGAGTTGCCTCACTCCCTGTTCCAGCTGTTGTGGGCACTGCAATAAAGGGAATTTTTCCCCCATCATGGGTTTGGGTTCCCACATCTTCAAGAAAGGCTGAAACGGATGTGTTTTTGGTCAGCATTGCTGAAACTGCTTTTCCAGCATCAATCACACTGCCGCCGCCAATGGCAACCACAACCTGAATATTTTTTTTTTGAAATATCTGGACTATTTCATCAACCTGGTTTGGTGATGGTTCTGATTGAATGGATGCACAATACATCCTGGCGGAGCTATTTTCCAGGGCATTTAAAAGCCATTTGTAATGACTGGTTTTTTTAAAAGATTGCCCACCCAATACCAATAGCAGATTCTCGCCAAAATTATTAATCAATTTGGGAAGCAATTTAAATTTGCCTGCACCAAAATACAAATGCGTATTTGCCGCAAACCTGAAATCAAAATAATTCATGGACACCTCATTATCAGACATTAACCATATCTTCTATTTCCTTTAATTGTCTTTCTAAATCCTTTGATTTTTCCATATTATTTTGTTCTTCAAGTTGTTCCATTATCGAATCAAACATCTTTCTGAGCGCTGGTAAAACCTCATTTTTAAAGGCTTCTTTTTGCTCTGCTGAAAATTGTGAGATTTGATTAACAAGCTCACCTATCTTTTTATGGAATGCTTCAGTGTTAAAAGTATCTATATATTTTTCAAGTTGACTCACAAGTTCGTCATTTTGTTTTTTAATACTATTCATTGCCTTTTTTAACTCTTCCCCCCAGCCCTATCAATTTTGTATTCGAAAAAGGTAATTCCTTTCACTAAAGATCCTGATTTCAAAGGTATTTTATCCGATGTATCTAAAGAAGAAATAGCAACAATGTATGCGCTTGAATTCTTTGAAAAAACATTGCTCATCAAAACAAATGGTGTGGTCTCATATATTTTTTCTTTATATTTTTTCTCAATAATGATTTCAACTTTGGACATTTGAGACTCAACCAAAGATACTTTTTTTACCTTCCCTATTAATACCTTTTGGCCTTTTGGATCTTCTGCTAAATATACTTCACTACCTTGAATAAGATTTTTATGATTTTGATAGGATACATCAATCACCAAGTCTCTTTGAAACAACGACATGATGTTTGACAGCGGATTTGCTAAACAAAGGTTATTAAAACCTAAAACAATAATTACGAATAATATCACATTCGAATAATTTTTCATTATACGCTCCTTAGATTTGATTGACTTTTTCAAAACTAAAATAAGATCAATACCATTTCACGTCAGTTGGATTCTGATATCATAATATCGTATCCCAATGCCATGGGAATTACAGAACATCTTTATCCTTTGACAAAGGTTATCCAGACACAGCAGTACCCCAGTAATTAAAGCTTGCCAGTTTAAAGCTGCTCATATAAGCCATATCAAGATGTTTGATTTTAAAACCGCTTTTTTTAATAAGATGTGGTATGGGTCTATTAAGGTTGCAACCGCCGCTTACCCTTTTCCAGATCGGGTTCATCCTGTTCTGCCATTTAAGGATTATATCATCAGGTGCTATTCCGTGTTCACAAAAAATTAGATTGCCCCCTGGTTTCAAAACCCGGTTCATTTCAATTAAAGCCTTTAATACATCAGGGATTGTGCAAAGGGTATAGGTGACCACCACGGTATCTGCATCATTTTTTTCAAGGGGAATCTCTTCTCCGGACAAACCGATAAATTTAACATTGAATGGTAAATCAACGGCCTTTTTTTCTGCAATTTCCCGCAATTGTTTTGAAGGATCAAGACCCCATAAAAAACCGATTTTTTCCGGATTATAAAATGGCAGATTTAGTCCCGCTCCGATGCCTATTTCAAGGACTCTTCCATGGGCATGGGGAATAACTTTTGCCCGTTGATTACTCATATCTTTTCCTGAACAAACCCAGTGTATCAATTTGGGAAGAACGTACTTATTATAGATGCCCATATTTAATCCAGGCCCAGTTCTTTATGTTTTTTCCAGCTGCCGCAGGGGCATGGATCATTACGACCTGTTTTCATGTTTAATCCTTTTTTTAGACAAGCGTGTCTTTATTTTTATTTTAAATTTGTTTTACATCATTTGCTGTCTTTTGTTAAGATTATTTCAGTTACTTTAATTTTTGTTCACTTAAATTATATGGTTTGGGGGCGAAACAATGAAATCCATTCAGGCGGAGTTTGAAGAAATATCCAAAAAAATCACCATTAAAAAAGATGGCAAAGAGGAAGACTGGGCATTGGTCTGCAGAAAATTCAATGATGATGTATCCCGTATCTGCGATGTCATGGATAAAGAAGATTATACTGGATTGTTTGAGTGTTTTGATGATGACAACAAGCGGTGTTTTTACCTGGTTAAGGAAGATAAAAATTTATACCGGATGAAACACAAACATTTTTTTGACAATCTCGGGTTGAAATAAAACGATCACTGCTGTAAAAAAGAGTACTTCCAAAGAGATTGATACTCAGGACAAAATAAACGGATGAAAACTTATAATGCTTATGCCTTTTGGGAAGACAAATGATTAAATCCATGAATATTGCATGGTGGGTGCAAAGATGGGCTGAACTGACACCGGACAAGCCGGCAATTGTATTTGAAGAAAAGACCATTTCCTACCAGGCGCTTTGCAGGAGGGCTGACAGGACAGCCTGCTGGCTCCAGTCCATTGGGATTGAAAAAGGTGACAGGGTGGCTGTGATGCTGAATAATTGTCTGGAGTTTTTTGATCTGTTTTTTGCCTGTGCAAGACTTGGGGCTATTTTTGTTCCCATAAATTTTCGAATTACATCTGTTGAACTGGATTATTTTATCAACAATTGCCGGCCCAGGCTTTTTGTCCATGGAGATGGATTTAAAAGCACAGTGAATACACTTGAACTGGAAAGCTATCTGCCCCCCATGATGGTGGCGGTTGTGGGAAAGGCTCAGTTCAATGGACGGGTATTTGATTTTGTCAAAGAAACTGAGAAATTTGATGGGAAAAGGGCTTTTCTGACAAGGAGCCTTGGTCCTGCGGATCCTGAAGAACCCCAGGTCATAATGTACACCTCGGGCACAACAGGACAGCCAAAGGGTGCGGTTCTGTCCCATAGGAAAACCTTTTTTAACTGCCTGAATGCAGATATTTTTTTTAAGCTTCATTTTTCCGATATCATGTTGATTCTTTTACCCCTGTTTCATTCCGGCGGTCTTTTTATTCAGGCAGCCCCGATTTTTTATAAAGGGGCAACCATTATCCTTCACAGAAAATTTGATCCTCTCCTGATTTACCAGGATATTGAAAAATACAGGGTTACCAAGTTTTTAGGCGTTCCAACGGTATACAGGGAGTTGTTAAAAATTGATCCTAAAAATCGCAGAGATATTTCCTCTCTGCGGGTCTGTGCCGGTGGCGGGGAAAAACTTAACCAGGATTTGATCAAAGAGTGTGCCAAAGCAGGCCTTGGCTTTCGCCAGATCATGGGCCAGACAGAGACCTCTATTTTGTTATGGGCTTCTGAAGAGGATTCCTTAAAAAAGCCGGGAACAGTGGGAAGGCCTGTTTTCCATGCAGAGGTCTGTATCCTTGATGACCGGGGGAAACTTGCAAAGCCCGGTGAAATAGGCGAGATTGTTGTCCGGGGGTCTATTATGATGAAAGAGTATTGGCAGGATCCTGTGAAAACAGAAGAAACCATTAAGAACGGGTATCTTCATACAGGGGATCTGGCCCGGATGGATGAGGAGGGGTTTTTCTATCTTGAGGGAAGGGCCGGGGATATGTATATTTCCGGCGGGGAAAACGTATATCCGGCAGAGGTGGAAAAAATCCTTAAACTTTATCCAGAAGTCGAGGATGCGGCTGTTGTGGGAATGGCTGATGCAACATGGGGTGAAACAGGACATGCTTTTGTTATACCTTCTTCCGGCGCTTCATTGACCCAGGCAGATGTCATTGCCATGTGTAAAGACAAGCTTGCAAAATATAAATGGCCTAAAAAGGTTACCTTTAAATCTGAATTTCCCAGGACTTCACTTGGTAAGGTGAGAAAAGGGGAGCTGGTTTAATTTTTGACAATAGTTTTTCCAATCCTTTTTCATACTTCTATTGACAAAAAATGAGTTTCTATCTATTTTTAATAAAGCTAATGACTTAGATTCATATTCTTCGGACATACTTAATTCTTTCTTCTTCTGACTTCACCTGCTGTCTGCCGTTGTTCAGTGTACAAAGGATATCCTGGATGAGATTCATCTCATATGGCTTTAATCAAGGGATAAATATGAATTGGCAACAAAAAATTGTTGACCCTGATGTTGTCATGAAAAAAATCAAACCTGGAATGAGTATTTTCCTGGGCACAGGTGTTTCTGAGCCTCGAACTCTGGTAAAATGTCTGATGAAATCCGATTATCACAACCTGGCTGATCTTGAGCTGATCCAGCTTGTGAATTTCAGCGATACCATTTCCCTTAAAACCCTTGATTCCCATAAGTACAGATTTAAGACATTCAGCTTCGGTAATATGATGGAAAATGCCATTACACAAGGGCTGGTTGACCTGATACCGACACGGTTCACCCGGCTTAACCGGCTGTTTGATTCCAAGCGTATCCTGGTTGATGCTGTATTTATCCAGATTACACCACCTGATAATTCCGGAAACGCCTGCCTGGGAGTCTCCCTGGATGTGGCACGGTCTGCCATGAGACAAGCCTCTTTTGTTGTGGGAGAAATCAATCCAAAAATTCCATGGACATTCGGCGATACCCTCGTCAATATATCTGAATTTAACCTGCTTGTCTATTCAACAGAAGACCTGGTTTATTTTAAACGTTGGAAAACCGGCCCGCCCTTTGACCAGATTGCCAGGCGCATCGCTTCCTTGATCCAGGATAAAAGCTGTATTGCGTTTTCCATTGGTCCTTTGTTTGAAGCCTTAAGCCCGCAGCTTGCAGGCAAACGCCACCTTGGGGTCCATTCCCCGGTATTTACCGATGCCTTAATGGACCTGATCAAAAAAGGAGCTGTGACCAATCTTTATAAAACCATTTTTCAGGGAAAATCCATTGCATCTTATGCTTTTGGAACCCCTGAACTGATGACCTGGCTGGACCGGAACCCGTTTGTGGAGTTCCAGGGAATACAGACTGTATTTGATCCGGTCAATATTGGAAAAAATTCACGATTTGTTGCAGTTATTCCGGCACGCAAGGTGGATTTAGCCGGTCGCATTGTTCTGCACCACGGAAAAGGGAATGTGATCTCCGGCCCCATGGAGTTGATAGATTCTTTTTTAGGCGCCCAGATTTCCAAGGACGGGCGTATAATAGTCGGCCTTCCTTCCAGAAACCTGCGCAATGATTCCAACATAAGGCTTTCGATTGAACGGTATTATAATCAGCTGGGGTTTGAAGAATCTATTGACATGGTAGTAACCGAATATGGGACAGCCATGCTTAACGGGCTATCCATCCGGGAACGAGCACAAGCCATGATCGAGATCGCTCACCCGGATGACCGCCTGGATCTGTTTAATCAGGCCAAACAAAAAAACATTCTCTACCCGGACCAGATATTCTTAAAAAGAAGCTCCCGCTTTTATCCCCATGAAATTGACGATCAGCAGACATTTAAGAATAATGTCGTTGTTCGATTCCGGCCCATAAAGCCTTCGGACGAGGAACAAATGCGAAGGCTGTTTTATCGTTTTTCCGATGAATCCATTTATAACCGGTATTTTCATACCATAACCACAATGCCCCATTCAAAAATGCAGGACTATGTTAATATAGACTGGGAAAACACCATGTCCATCGTGGGACTGGTCGGGGAACCCGGACAGGGTATTTTAATTTCCGAAGCCAGATACTTACAAGAGTCGTCAGGCAAAAGGGCTGAAATCGCCATAATTGTCGATGAAAACTACAATAGCCTCGGCATTGCTACCCATATGGTGATTCTGTTGATGAGGCTTGGAAAAGACAGAGGCATTGAGGCTTTTACCGCTGAGGTATTATTTTCCAATTATAAAATAATGAGAGTGTTCAAAAAAGTGTTTCCAAATCTTAAATGCCTTTTGGAAGAAGGCGTTTACAGTGTTATCATGCCGATGGAAGATGCTGGCGAACATATTCATGCATAATTTAACTCTGCAATATAAAGGCTGATATTTAAAACCTATGCATCGTAAGAACGACATCATGGAAGAAAAACAGGTTCTGGCCTCGTTTATTTCAAAACTGCCGGAAGCCATCACTATTTGTGATGCTAATGGTTCCATCCTGATACATGACAGCCAGTCTGAATCATATCTTCTGCCGGGTAACAAGAAATCTGCCTCTCCTGTTTCCATGACAGGCAAACCCCTTACATCATTCATTGACAAAAACCTTATTGAACATGCTCTTGACGAAATCAATGAACAATTAAAACAACATGGCACCAACATAGTTTCAACCTTTATATTAAAAAAAAGCAACCGGATATTAGAGGGCCAGATTGTGCCGGTTTTAAGTATAACCACTCTGTTTACAGGATTTGTGTTGATTCTCGATGATATCACCCTGCAAAACCAGGCAGAAAAAAGGGTGGAGTCTCTTTTAAAAACATTATCAAAAAATGCCCGATCTCCTATGGCCAGTATCAGAGCCGCTATTGAGGCCATGAGAGAATTCCCCCGAATGGATGAAGAAAAGCAGCACCAGTTTAAAGAGATCATATATAATGAATCCATTGTCCTGAGTGATATTCTCAACAGCGTATCAGATGAATATACAAGCCTTATCAAAGCTAAAAAGTCCTTAAAAACTGTATTCATAAGGGAATTTATGCGAATAGTATCCAGGCGGGCCCAGGACAGACTGGGTATCACCTTTCACACTAAAAAACATTCTGATATTGAAAATATAAAAATCAAAGCAGATCCTTACATATTTACAAATACGATGCTTTTTATACTGGACAGGCTGAAAACAACAACAGGGCAGACAGAATTTACTTTTTCCTTTCATAAAAAAGATCAAATTGTCCTGCTTGATATCAATTGGAAAGGAGGGGCGATAAGCCCAAAATTGATTAAACAATGGGACGGCCTTGATATCGGCACACCAAACAATGTCTCCAATATCAGTTTGAAAGATGCCCTCAACCAACACCAGAGTGCCCTCTGGACATATTCAGAACACGATGACTTTGATGGCATGCCCGGTTTAAGGTTTTTCATCCCGGCTGATGAGAGTTTGGCGCAAGAAGCCCTTGAACCTGTTTCTATCCTACCGGAAAGCCGGATACAGATTGGGGACATTGAGCTTTTTGATCATTCAGATCAAACACTGGAATTGGATAACCGGTTATTGACAGAACTTTCCTACACTTCTCTTATTCGTGAAATTAACCAGGCCTGCCGGGTTGAAGAAATCATCGGCAAGCACAGCCAGCTGCCAAGGCTCATCCACAGCATGCTCACCAGCGGAACCAAAATCAGGACGGTGACATGGCTGGTAACGGCTTTTTCAGATGCCATTTTAAACAAATTGCTGACATTTGCAACAGCCGAACTTGGGCCCTCCCCGGTGCCGTTTGCCTTTGTTATACTTGGCAGTGAAGGAAGAAAAGAGCAAACTCTGAAAACAGATCAGGATAATGCCATCATTTTTAAGGATCCGGATGATCAGCAGACAATTGAAAATCTGCAACCCTATTTTCTGAAACTTGGAGAAAAAGTCTGCGACTGGTTGGATCAGTCAGGATTTGATTTTTGTCAGGGCGGCATCATGGCGAAAAATCCCCAATGGTGTCAGCCCCTTTCAATATGGAAAGACTATTTTTCATCTTGGATACATGCCGCATCCCCGGAAGACCTGCTTCATACCAGCATTTTTTTTGATTTCCGATTTGCTTATGGGGCACAATGGATCACCGATGAACTAACTGCCCATCTGATGAAGAGCTTATCCAACTGGACAGGCTTTTTCCGAAACATGGCGGAAAATGCCGTATATTTTAGACCCCCTATTGGGTTGTTCGGCAATTTTTTACTAAAGTCCAAAGGATCGCACAGACATTGCATTGATATCAAAATGGCCGGCATTCCCATTGTTGACTTTGCAAGGATTTATTCCCTGAAACATGACATCACGGAAACCTCCACCCAGGACAGGTTGTACCACTTATACGTAAAAAAAATCTTGTCGCGCAATGAATATAATGAATTGGATCAGTCTTACAGTTTCAACATGCAGATACGATTCATGGGGCAGATCCAGGCGATTCTCGGTCAAAATATAAAACCGGACAATTATATCAATCCCAAACACCTCTCATCCATCGAAAAAAGAATGCTAAAAGAGGTATTAAAAAAAATAAAGGCAATACAGGCAAAATTGAGTTTTGATTTTATCGGTGTTACAGACAGCCTGAGTTCTTAACATCAATAAACAATTCAAGGATTGTCAGTCAATAATTCTTTTATTTTATTTACCACATAATCTATAGCAAAGGGTTTGGTGATGTAATCATCCGCAGCAAGCCCCATGCCTTTTGCAATATCAATGGAACGGGCCATGGCAGATAAAAAAACGATTCTGATATGGTTGAGTTCTTTTTCCTGACGGATTTTCTGGCATACTTCATACCCATCCATCCCCGGAAGCATAATATCCAGCAAAATAAGATCCGGCTTCCAGTTCGATATCAGGTCCAGTGCTTTTTCCCCGGTTTCTGCGGTCTGCACATCGTAATTATTCTGCTGCATCAAAAATTCTAAAGGCACGACAATATTGGGTTCATCATCAACAATCAAGATTCTTTTTTTCATTTTGCCCCCTTTATTTTGCAAACAATATAATTTGTTATGAGCGGTTACAGGATTTCTTTTTTGCTCAGTCTACCAAAGGCAATGTGAAAAAGAAAGTCGCTCCTTTATTCAATTCACTGTCCACCCATATCCTTCCGTCATGGGAATCAATAATATGTTTGGTAATCGTCAATCCAACGCCTGTTCCACCCGGTCTTCCCTTTGACCTGGAGATGACCTGACGAAATTCTTGAAAAACAATCTCCTGGTCATCTTTACCAATGCCGATACCATTATCTTTAACCCAAACCTTTAAATATCTGTTTTTATTATCGCCTGTTTTGTCGGTTACCACCCGCATCCCGACCTTGATTCTGCCATTATCGGGATCACAAAATTTGACTGCATTGGATATCAGATTCACCATTACCTGTATCAGACGGTCTTTGTCTCCTGATACGAAACCGGGCTTTTTAGATATATCAAGCATTAACGCTATCTTTTTTTCTTCAATTAACTGGCCCGTTGAAAAAACAGAGTCCTCAATGACCTCTCTAAAATCAAGCCGGGTCATCTGCCAGTGAATCTGGCCGGATTCAATTTTTTGAAAATCAAGCACATCATTGATCAACCGGGACAGCCTTTCGCTCTCCTTGATGATGATACCGACAAATTTATGATGTTTTTCGGCATCAAGGTCAGGGCTTTTTTGAATAATTTCAGCCAATGCTCTGACCGAGGTCAAAGGGGTTCTAAGTTCATGGGTTACGGTGGAAATAAATTCATTTTTCAGCCGGTCAAGCTCTTTTAACCGATCATTGGCTGCCTCAAGATCCCTGGTTGCTTTTTCAAGTTCCTGGCTGTAAATAATCATCTGCTGGGTTTCGTCCAGGATATGCATGATTTCATCCATTCCCAGAGGCTCTTCATCCACGACAGAGCGCACCATTACAAGGGCGGATGCAGACCCGATAGCACCTGCAAGCAGCTTTTCTGCATAACTTACCAGTCCTGCATCGGCAATAAGTTCCTGCTCCCAGTTGATATGATGTTCCCTGGCATACAGAGAAAAGGCATCATGGATTCGGCTTTTCCCTAAAAATCTTTCAAGAAGCATTCTTAAATCCACCACAGATGCGCTAGCCTTCCAGAAAGATGATTTTTCCGATTCTGCTGAATACTTGAATACATCCACAAAGAGGGTTGCCTGTTTCTGCTCCATGGCATTTTGTCTCGAAAAAAGAGACACACCGATAAATAATGCACAATTTACAACCATACTCCAGAACACGGCATGGGTATACTGGTTAAACCCGAGATGTTGAACATCCAGGCCAAACAGGTGGATAGGGCTTAACAATTCAATACCAAAAGGCCCATGGGTCAGCAACTCCCGGGAAAGAAAGCCTGCCTGGGCAAGTGACGGCAGCACCAGAGTATACACCCAGATAAAAAACCCTGCCAGCAATCCCCAAAGCGTACCCAGCCGTGTCGCCCCTTTCCAGAAGATTCCCCCGATCACGGCCGGGCAAAACTGGGCAACGGCTGCAAAGGAAATCATGCCAATGGAAACAAGAGAGTAATATTCAACCACATAATGAAAATAAAGATACCCTAAAAGCACGATAAGTAAGATGCTGATTCTCCGGATAATCAACAGCAGATGGCTCAAATCAGTCTTTTGCTCCAGTTTTAAAAAGGGAAGACGAAGCAGTACCGGCATAACCAGTTCATTACAGACCATGGTGGACAACGCAATGGTTTCGACAATTACCATTCCCGTTGCTGCAGACATCCCACCGATAAAGGCAAATAACGCAAGACCCTGTTGTTTTTTGGCCATCAAAAGCGTCAGAGCAAAATAGTCTGCATCCACTGTTCCTTTTGCAAACTTCAGTATACCGCCGAATGTTTGAGGCAACTCCTGTTGGCAGACAGGATCTGATGCGCATTGTTCAAAAAAATACAACATACCGCCAAAGGCAATGGGGATGACAAAAATATTAATGGCCAGAAGATACAAGGGGAAAAGCCAGACCGCCTTTTTTAAATGGTTTTCATCCACATTTTCTACGACAATCACCTGGAACTGGCGGGGAAGCAGAAATATGGCCATCATCGCCAGGAACAGGGCATTGTACCACCCTGTAAATGTCGATGCATTGACCTCCATAACAAAAAGCTGCTTTATCTGTGGTACAAGGCTTGCCTGGGTAAACAGATCCCCGAATCCAGAATAAAGCCCATAGGTGATAAAAAGCCCCACGGATATGATGGCAATCAGTTTTACACTGGATTCAAAGGCAATGGCTGCCACCAACCCTTCATGTCGCTCGGTGGCTTCCAGATGGCGGGTCCCGAAAACTACGGCAAACAATGCCAGTAAAATGGCCACAAAAAATGCTGTATTTTTCATGGCCGGCAGACTGGTCACGGTTTTGGCCATATAAACGTCCGGATATTGACTGATCAGTTGAAAAGAGGTTGATATGGCTTTAATCTGGACAGACATGTACGGCACAATGCCGAGAACCGCAATAATCGTAACAGCACCGGCAATGGCGGCACTTTTACCGTACCGGGAGGCAATGAAATCGGCAATGGAGGTAATTCGGTTGATTTTGCTGATATGAATAATCTTTCTGAGTATTGGCCACCCCAGGATCATCATGAGGGTGGGACCCAGATAAATACTTAAGAATCCTGTGGCACCTGATCGGCTTGCCGCTCCCACACTCCCGTAGAAGGTCCAGGCGGTGCAATAAACCGCCAGAGACAACGCATAAATATAGGGGTTGCTGATAATACTTTTACCGGCTTCTGCCCGTTTATCACCCCAGAAGGCAATGGCAAACAGGAGTCCCATATATCCGAAAGAAACAAAAATGATGATTTTTTGTTCTAACATAGTTGTTCTGTTTTTTAAGTTTAATCAGGCTGTCAAACGTTAACTCAACCTGATTGTTTTAAATGATTTCCGGCAGTATCTGGTTCTGATGAATGGATCGTATCTGGAATTTTCCCACAAAAAATAATGAAAACAATCAATACAGACCAGGCAGTGAATATATAGAAAAACAACAAAGGAATTCCAAACAAACTAATCGGCAGATTGAATATAGTCAAAACAGGATAGCAAAACAGGAAAAGACCGAACAAGAAAAGACCGAAATACCGTCCGGTTAATGATCTGTTGTCAAGCATCAAGTCACCCCTTTATTTATCTTTTGTCTTGATCAATGAGGAAAAACTTTTAGGCTTTTCATTGAATACAATAAAAAATGAAAAGAAATCAAGAAATTTATCCAAAAACCACCACCTAATTTTTTTTTCAGACCCCTCCGAAGTTTATTTTAGGGTAAACCGCCATTTGCAGAACATGTCATCTGGATGGGGGTCTGGCGGTGCAAACATACATTCTACAATAATGCGCTCATCAATGGCTCTGGCAAAGCTGGCAAATTCTTTCATGTGCATGTGTTTGCAGACATATTCGCCCTGGCCCCGGTCGAGACGGGCCTGTTGGGCTGGGCATGAGGGCACTTCGATGATCACCTTATCTTTTTTTTCCACAAAATTGTAGCCCACAAGAATACACCAGGGAAATAATTTTAATGCCTGGACAAACCCTGTAAGGCCTTTTTCAGAAATATTGAATTTTTCCTTGAGATCCTTGGCAGCATAGCTTGCAACCTTGTCCCAGACCTGTTCATTGATTTTTTCTGCCGTTGACTGATCAAAGTTTTCAGCAATCTTGATAAACCAGAATGCATCCATGACCCTGTAGTTCCATAAGAGAAATTCAATATAGGCCTGAAGCTCTTTTTTGCTCATGGTTTTAAAAATATCTAGATTCATGGGAAATCCTTTATTATGTTTCAGGAATCAAGTGTTCCAATACCTCTGGATTGACTATATGCGGCACCTGCCGGTTTTTATAAAACTGGATGATATTTGTGGCAGCCAGCACAGACATCTGGTTCCTTGCCTCTATTGTTCCTGATCCCACATGGGGAAGAATGCAGGCATTTTCCATGGAGAGAAGCGGGTTATCCTGTTGCATGGGTTCAGGATTTGTCACATCAAGGCCCGTTCCCCAGATATCACCCTTTTGCAGGGCATGGGCCAGATCTTTTTCATGATGGATAGGGCCTCTTGCAGTATTAATAAAAATTGCCGAAGGCTTCATTTTTTTAAAGGCCGTGCCATTGAAAATCTCTTTTGTCTCTTTTGTCAATGCGCAATGAACCGAAAGCACATCGCTTTTTGAGAGAAGATCGTCAAATTCGACATAGCTTGCATTTAGCAGTTTTTCAGCATCCTTATCCCTGGTTCTGTTATGATAAATAATATCCATATTATATGCATTTTTACAGCGTTGGGCCATTTTAACGCCGATCCGGCCAAGCCCGAAAATCCCTAAGGTTTTATTTTTTAATTCAATGCCAAGGTTTCCCGTTGGATTGAAATATCCCCACTGGCCTTTGATAATGGTTTTATGCAGAAAAAACATTTTCCTTGCAACTGCGATCATCAGGCCAAAGGCAATATCGGCCGTTGCTTCGCTCATGGCATCCGGTGTAAACCCGACAGGAATGCCCAAACGGGTGGCCATGTCAATATCAATATTATCATAGCCCACGGCAAATTGAGAGATGATTTCAAGAAGGCTGCATTGTTCCAGAAAATGTTTGTCAATCCTGTCAGTGAGGGTGCACAGTATTGCATCATGGCTCTTTGCCTGCTCAATGAGTTCATTCTGTGTCATGGGTCTTTGCTTTTCCCATATTGTGAGAAGAAAATCCTCTTTTTTAAGCAGGCTTATTCCTGCATCAGGAAATTGTCTTGACACAAGTATTCTTTTTTTCATCAGGTTCTATCCTTTATACATCCTGTTCCCTGTTCAAATATTTAATAGTTAATGAGTATTAGATTTGCAGACCAGCGTCAAGTTAAAGAAAAACTTAGGTTTGAGATTTTTTCAAAATTGTGTACACTTGGACTTGTTAAAACTGGTTTTTACCAGCAATAGGGGGAGAAAATATAATAAGGAGCAATTAGATGCCATTATCCTTTAGATCCAAAAGTCATGGAAATATTGCTTTTGGTTTTTTTAATATTGAGTCAGATATGCTGTTATTGGAAAAGTATTTCTTTTTTGCAGATGATTTCTGCCGAAGGGTTATTGAGATGGCAAAAGAGGATGATTCCGGGATAAAAAGGTTCGAGCACCCGGTTTATTATATAGCTGATCCCAATGATATCGGGGATTTGATGGGGGCCATCCACGGGATCAGGTTTACCGGGTTTATCGGAAAACTATATACTCTATTTCCTTTTCCAGAAGATCCTGAAGCGTTTAAGCAGAATCCAGATGGATTTAAAACCCGGGAAATTGTGAGATCTCATATTGAACCCTTTTCAGCCATTAAAGATATTTCCATTGAGATTTATAAGGACTGCCAGGCCAAAATTGGTTCCTATCTGTTTGATAAAATTGTATTTCATGAATTGATCCGGTATGTATGGCAGGGCGGGTATCCTCGCTGGAAAGATGAGGTAAGACCAGAATATGTAAGACAGATGAAAGATTGTATTCAAAAAAGTAACAACTCCTTTTTTAAAGGGGTATTTTCATCTTAAAACATTTGATGTATGGTAAGAAATTTTAAATTCTAATTTTGAAAGGAAAATCCTCATGCCGATTGCAGATAAAATGGTTAAAATGGTTGAAGCCGCATCCATGATCCGGAGGATGTTTGAAGAAGGGATTAAAATGAGGGAAAAATACGGGCTTGATAATGTATTTGATTTTTCCCTTGGCAACCCGGATGTTCCCCCGCCGGCAGCGGTAAAAAATGCTTTGATTGAATTGATAAACAGCAAGACCACCTCCCACGGGTATATGCCCAATTCAGGATATCCCCATGTAAGGCAGGCAGTGGCAGATTATTTAAACAAAGAATACAATGTGGGGCTTACAGCAGACCTTGTTGTGATGACTGCTGGTGCGGCAGGAGCTTTGAATGATACCTTGCGGGCATTGTTAAATCCGGGAGAAGATATTCTTACGCCGGCACCCTATTTTGTCGGGTATAACCAGTATGCTTTTGTTGCCGGTGCAAACTTAAAAACCGTGAAATCTTTTCCCGATTTTCACCTGAATCTTGATGCCATTGAAAACGCCATTACCAAAAATACAAGGGTCATGTTGATCAATTCACCCAATAATCCGACCGGTGCTGTTTATACCCGAGAAGAACTTATGGGGTTAGGAAAGATACTTGAAGCTGCCAGTCAAAAATTTGGCAAACGGATCTACCTGATTTCTGATGAACCTTATAGAAAGATTGTCTATGGTGTTGAGGTCCCGTGCATGTTTGATGTTTATCCCCATACCATTGTGCTGACATCCTATTCCAAGGAATTGTCGCTTGCAGGAGAACGAATCGGGTATCTTGCCATTCATCCCAAAGCCGAAGATGCAGCCATCATTGCAGGGGCTACAGGAGTGACCAATACCATGATGTATGTGAATGCGCCCGCTCTTTTCCAGCAGGTGGTGGGACAGCTCCAGGGAGTTACAGTGGATATCAATATTTATAAAAAACGGCGGGATATGTTTTGTAAAGGCCTTCATGGGGCAGGGTATGAATTTGACGTGCCAGATGGCGCGTTTTACCTGTTTCCCAAAAGCCCCATTAAAGATGACATTAAATTTGTGAACATTTTAAAGGAACAGAACATTCTTGCTGTTCCAGGAACAGCCTTTGGTGGGCCAGGCCATTTCAGACTTTCCTATGCCGTGCCGGACAAAACCATACAAGGCTCCCTGGAAAGATTTAAAAAAGCTTTTGACTCTGTAAAATAAGTGGGGTTCGGGTAGTAGGGGTCAGGCTTGCGTTGTTGTGTTATTATTCAATAACGCAACAACGCAAGCTTGACCCCATTATGTTCCAAGCCTGACCCCAATTTTTACCAATTTTTATCCAGACGTTTTTTCAAACTGAGTCATAAAAGATACCAGATCCTTGATGGCATCAATGCCCGTGGCATTATAAATTGACGCACGACATCCGCCCACACTTCTGTGACCTTTCAGACCACCCATACCATTTTCCATGGCCTTTGCAACAAAGGTTTTTTCCAGGGTTTCATCTGGCAGGCGAAAGGTGACATTCATTAAAGACCGCGATCCTATGTCTGCCGTGGCCCGGTAAAAGCTTGAGGCATCCAGGAAATTGTATAGCAGATCTGCTTTTTCACGGTTTCGCGCATCCATTTTTTCAAGACCGCCAATGGTTTCTTCCAGCCATTTCATAACCAGCTGGATGGTATAAATGGCAAAACAAGGGGGTGTATTATACATGGAGTTTGTATTTGCAAAGGTGGCGTAACTTAACATGGAGGGGATGTTGTCTGGTACAAGATCCAGAAGATCCTGCCGGATAATAACCATGCATACGCCTGCAGGCCCGATATTTTTCTGGGCGCCGGCATAGATCATGCCGATTTTGCTCATATCTATGGGCCTTGACATGAAGTCCGAGGACATATCAATGATCATGGGCACTGTGCCTGTGTCGGGAAGGGACTCAAACTGGGTGCCTTTAATGGTGTTGTTTGATGTAAGATGCACATAAACCGCATCTTTGTTAAAAGAGATATTTTTTGGAATATAACAAAAATTTTTATCTTCAGAAGAAGCAACAACCTTTATGGGCTTTTTTTGCAACTGTGCTTCCTTAATGGCTTTGGTTGACCAGGTCCCGGTGTTGATATAATCGGCACTGGAACCATTGGAAAGAAAATTCAGCGGGGTCATGCAGAACTGCATGCTGGCACCACCCTGTAAAAAAAGCACTTTATACTGGTCATCAAGATTTAAAAGTCTTTTGGTACGTTCAATGGCATCATTGATAACATCATCAAACCATTTGGATCTGTGGCTGACCTCAGTAATGGACATGCCGCTGCCTGCAAAATTTAAAAAAGAGTCTCTGATTTCTTCAAGGACTGGCAGAGGCAATGCAGCAGGCCCGGCATTAAAGTTATGGATTCTGTCTTGCATGGTATTATTTCCTTATGGTTTGTTGTATGGGCAAAAATGCAAACCCGGATGCTTTTTCTTTGTCAGAGGACGCATCCGGGTTTGCCTGGTAAGGGTTCTATTTTTTTGCCTGTCTGGGTTTGGGCAAGGGTTCAATATCTTTCAGTGCTGCATCAATCTGTTCCTGGGGAAGTTCATGGTCAGAAAGATTGCCCCGCATATAAGATTCATAGGCCGCAAGATCCACAAGGCCATGACCGCTCCAGTTAAACAGGATGGTTTTTTCCTTGCCCTCTTCTTTGGCTTTAAGGGCTTCCCGAATGGTCATGGCAACGGCATGGTTGCATTCAGGAGCAGAGATATACCCTTCAGACCGGGCAAAGGTCATGCCTGCCTTAAAGGTTTCCATTTGATGGATGGATTCCGCTCTGACGATGCCATCCAGAACCAGCTGGCTGACAAGTGGGGCCATGCCATGGTATCTTAACCCGCCTGCATGGATGGGAGCCGGTACAAAATTGTGGCCCAGGGTATGCATGGGTAGCAAGGGTGTCATCTGGACGGTATCACCGAAATCATAGGCAAAGGGCCCTCTGGTCAGGGTAGGACAGGATGTTGGTTCCACAGCAATAATGTCAATCTCTTTGCCGTTTATTTTATCCAGGGCAAAGGGAAAGGAAAGGCCTGCAAAATTACTTCCCCCGCCCGCACTGCCGATAATGACATCAGGATAATCTCCTGCCATTTCCATCTGTTTTTTGGCTTCAAGGCCGATGATGCTCTGATGGATCATGACATGGTTGAGTACGCTGCCCAGGGCATATTTGGTGTTTTCATCTCCCACTGCCGCTTCAACTGCCTCGCTGATGGCCATGCCAAGACTGCCCGGAGAATCCGGATATTTTTCTAAAATAGACCGGCCGGCCGCTGTTTCATTGCTGGGGCTTGCCGTACAATTGGCTCCCCAGGTTTCCATCATCAGGCGGCGATAGGGTTTCTGGTTATAAGAAATTTTTACCATAAAGACCTTGCACTCAATGCCGAAAAAAGAACAGCACATTGAAAGGGCGCTGCCCCACTGGCCTGCACCCGTTTCCGTGGTGATCTTTTTAGTTCCAGCAACTTTATTATAGTAGGCCTGGGCAATGGCTGTGTTGGGTTTATGACTGCCGGCAGGACTTACCCCTTCATTTTTAAAATAGATTTTTGCCGGTGTGTCCAGAGCTTTTTCAAGATTGTATGCCCTGTAAAGAGGAGAAGGTCGCCAAATAGCATATTTATCCAGGACTTCTTCAGGGATGTCAATCCATCTTTGAGTGCTCACTTCCTGTTCAATCAGGTTCATGGGGAAAATCGGGGCAAGATCCTCAGGGCCACAGGGTTGTCCCGTGCCGGGATGAAGAGGGGGTTCCATTCCATTGGGCAGGTCTGCCATGATGTTGTACCATTGTCTGGGCATGTCTTGATCAGATAAAACAAACTTTTTGGTCCTCATAACTCCTCCTATTATTGGGGTTTAAAAAAAATGCTTAATCCTGGTCTGTTTAGGAAAAAATCATTTTTTCTGGTTGACAATATTGGGGGCTTTGCCTGTTAACAGGTATTCAGTGATCTGGTTTGCCACGTCTCTTGCCACATTATCCTGGGCCTCATGGGTGGAAGCACCTAAGTGGGGCGAGCAGATGAAATTATCCAGATCCATGAGCTTAATTTTTCCGGGAGGTTCCGTTGCAAATACATCAAGGGCAGCTCCACCAAGGTGGTTGGACTTTAAAACCTCATAAAGGTCGTCTTCATTGACAAGACCGCCCCTGGCGCAATTGATGAGCATGGCACCCTGTTTCATCCTTGACAGGGTTTCTTTATTGAACAGATTAGTGGTTTCAGGTGTTTTAGGTGTGTGAATGGAGATATAATCTGATTCAGCCAGTATCTCATCAAAATTGACGTGTCGGATTCCCATTTTTTCAATGGCTTCAGGGTCCAGATATGGATCACATCCAATGACTTTCATTTTAAGCCCCATGGCCCTGTCTGCCACAATCTTTCCTATGTTGCCGATACCCACAAGCCCTAATGTTTTGTTAAATATTTCCCGGCCCTTAAGATTTTTTTTCTCCCATTCGCCGTCTTTCAGGGTTGCCGTTGCCCTTGGTATATTGCGGGAAAGGGCCATTATCATAGCGATGGCATGTTCTGCCGTTGTGATGGTATTGCCAAAGGGGGTATTCATTACAGCGATATTCGCCCGGGTTGCGGCTGGAATGTCCACATTATCCAGCCCAATGCCGGCCCGGCCGATAACCTTGAGGTTTTTTGCCTTGGAAATTACTTGTTCGGTTACTTTTGTTTTGCTCCGAATGGAAAGCCCATGGTAAACACCAATTATGTCTTCAAGTTCAGACTGGCTTAAATCTGTTTTGACATCAACTTCAATACCGGGTGTGTTTTTAAAGATTTCAATTCCCACATTGGAAAGGGGATCGCTGACGAGTATTTTCATGATGATTTTCCTTTATTAATAAAAAATGCTGAGTTAAAATTATAGAAATATTAAAAACTTCGGGTCAATACTGTAAAAATAGCTATATAATGGTGTTAAAAAATCACTACTCATTAAATTATTCTTCCTCAAGTGAGAGCAGATAGGTATGCAGGTTTATATTTTTGTTTCTCAGCCCCAGCTTTGTCCGTATTTTATAGCGGTGGGAAGTGATCGTATTTAAGGAGACATTGAGAACCTGTGCGATTTCCTTGTTTACGGCCCCATCCTTGACAAGGGTCGCCACTTTGATTTCCATTGGGGTCAGGTTCAAGTATTTGGAGGACAGTTTTCCGATCAAAGGCGATGTGACCTGGTTCATATTTATTTGGAGCCGATCTAATAATATCTGTTGCCCCTTATTTAAACCGGATTCTTCAAGCTGCTTAAGAAAGGGCATGATGGATTGCTTGATATTGATTAAAAAATTGTCCTTATTAATTTTTTCTTTTTGTTCCATCTGTTTCAAAACCACCCTTAAGGCAATATTGGCTTCCTCAAGTCTTTGATTGGTTTTTCTTAAGTTGTCCGTCCGTTCCTGGACAATCTGTTCAAGATGGATCTTATAATTGCTAAGTTCGTCTTGAAGGCGTTTGCGCTTGAAAAATTCCGGGATGTCAATTTTTTTGTAATGTTCGTATTTAATATATGCTTTTTTGCAATAATCACTGATATAATCCTTGATCCTGGAAGGGTGGGCCATGATAAACCGGCAGTGTCGGTCGCCTTTTGCCTGGCATTCTATTTCAGCCGTTACAAGGGAAACGCCAAAGCTTTCTTCACACCAGCCCGAGGAATATCCGGCATTCATAACACAGACGGGAAACTCGACTTTTTCCCCTTTGTCCATCCATGCCTGGGCTTCAAATGAATAAGGGTGATCATAAATCAAATAAAAATTTTCATCTGCCGTGGGTTTTGATAAAGGATGTATTTTAACGGATGCCCATCCAGTATAAGCAAAATGGACGGGTCCTGCGGAAAGTTTTTCAATGGGGTCTTTCACCTTCATTTTAGAAAAAAAACTTTTTGCATCTGCTTTCCCGATTGAATGGGCAATATCAAAAAGAAAATTAAAGGAAAGGGTCCTTGACTCTTCTTCCCCCCTGTCTTTATACAAAAGCGCCATCATATCAAAAAATTCTATTGACATGGAGGCTGCTCTGACAAGGATGTATCGTTCCCCTGAAAATTTAATGGATCCTTTTTCAGGATCACGTTGACTGATGGAAAAATAGTTTCTTACATAATTTTGAGCCGTTAGAAAAACCTGATAAAAATTATCAGGCACACTTACTGTATTTAAGGTCGTGTCAGAAAGAGGATTCATCTTAACTCTATCAAATTGGGTTGGTTTTTATGAATTTTTCAGGATGGATCATAAAATTTTTATAGATTTTATAATATTGTGTATCCTCATACTGAATGGGTTCAATAACCGGAGTGTCAAAGCTGTAAATCCGGGCATCCGGGCAGGCCATCAAAAAAGGGGAATGGGTGGCAATAATAAACTGAGCATGGCCCTGTTGGTTGATTTTGATCAAAAGATTTAAAAGTTCAATCAAAGAAGATGGGGACAATGCTGTTTCTGGTTCATCCAGAAAGTATAATCCTTTAATCTTATACCGGGATTGGAAATATGACATGAGCGACTGGCCATGGGATTGGGTGATCAGTGACTTTCCCCCGAAATATTTGAGCATTTTAGAGTCACTAAAGGCCCATTCTTCAAGGTTTTTTGCAAAATGGGAAAAGATCTGGGACCCGAAAAAAGACCCTGGTACAGGACCATTTTCCCACTTAATGGAAATTGCTTTGTACAGGTCTTCTTCATAGGGGTTTCGCTCACACCTTAAATTGAACTCGCTTTGCCAGATATGGATGCCGCATCTGTAAGCAAGGGCTTTAAGCAAAGTTGATTTGCCAGTACCATTTTCACCGATGAAAAAGGTGATGGCTTTGTCAAAGGGTATGGAGTCCGTGTCCTGGAATATTTTCACATTAAAGGGATAAAAATCTAAAACAGGAAACTTCTCTGGAAGGATGTTTACCTCCTTTAAATATATCAAACCTGTTTACCTTTTCTTGCTTTGGCCTGTTCAATCAAATCAAATAACGAAGAAATTTTTGGTTTTACCTTGTTCAAAAAGCTTTTTTCAAAGTCTTCTTTGGTTAATTTATCACTAAAATAGGCATGAACATCAAAATGGTTGTACCAGCAGTCAAGGGTTTTAAAACATGGAAGCCCGTTGTTTTCAGACCGGCAATAGGGAAAATTGATTTGATGTCCAAGTCTTGGGCACCTGATTTGAACATCATCTTCTGGGGGTTCTGAGGGAAGTGTATTCATGTTTTCATCCTTGTGTATCGTCATTTGATTCCTGTCTCTTAAAGTACCTGCAACAGTCTGCCAATATTTAAAGACTGTTGCAGGTGAAGTTTTAGTTGAATTTAAGTTGCCTGTCGGGGTTTGGGCAACGCTGCAATATCATTTAATGCTGCATCAATTTGTTCCTGGGGCAGTTCATGATCGGACAGGTTCCCCCGCATATAAGCTTCATAGGCAGCAAGATCCACAAGGCCATGACCGCTCCAGTTAAACAGAATGGTTTTTTCCTTGCCTTCTTCTTTGGCTTTAAGGGCTTCCCTGATGGCAATGGCAATGGCATGGTTGCATTCAGGTGCACTGATAAACCCTTCTGACCGGGCAAAGGTAAAACCGGCTTTAAAAGTTTCAATCTGGTGGACAGATACAGGCCGGATAATGCCGTCCAGGATCAGCTGGCTTACAATGGGTGCCATGCCGTGGTATCTTAGGCCGCCTGCATGGATAGGGGCTGGTACAAAATTATGACCCAGTGTATGCATGGGCAGCAAGGGAGTCATCTGGACGGTATCTCCGAAATCATAGGCAAAGGGCCCCCGTGTCATGGTGGGGCAGGAGGTCGGCTCCACAGCAATAATATCAATATCCCGGCCGTTTATTTTGTCCAAGGCAAAGGGCATGGCAAGCCCTGCAAAATTACTGCCACCGCCCGCACTTCCAATAATTATGTCAGGATAGTCTCCTGCCATTTTCATCTGTTTTATGGCCTCAAGACCGATGATGCTCTGATGGATCATGACGTGATTTAATACACTGCCCAAAGCATATTTGGTATTGTCATCGGAAACAGCCTCTTCCACTGCCTCGCTGATGGCCATACCAAGACTGCCCGGAGAATCCGGATCTTTTTCAAGAATGCTGCGGCCAGCCCTTGTTTCGTTACTTGGGCTTGCCGTGCAATTGGCCCCCCAGGTTTCCATCATCAGGCGGCGGTAGGGTTTCTGGTTGTAGGAAATTTTTACCATGAAAACCTTGCACTCAATGCCAAAAAATGAGCAGCACATGGCAAGGGCGCTGCCCCATTGGCCAGCTCCTGTTTCAGTGGTGATCTTTTTTGTGCCGGCCACCTTATTATAATAGGCCTGGGGAAGGGCTGTGTTGGGTTTGTGGCTGCCGGCAGGACTGACTCCCTCATTTTTAAAATAAATTTTTGCCGGGGTGTCCAGGGCTTTTTCAAGATTATAAGCCCGGTACAGAGGAGAGGGTCTCCAGATAGCATATTTATCCAGGACTTCTTCAGGGATGTCAATCCATCTTTGGGTGCTCACTTCCTGTTCAATCAGGTTCATGGGGAAAATCGGGGCAAGGTCTTCAGGTCCGACGGGCTGTCCGGTTCCGGGGTGAAGTGGCGGCTCCATGGGAGTTGGCATGTCCGCCATGATATTGTACCATTTGCGCGGCATGTCTTGTTCGTTTAATACATACTTTTTTGCTCTCATAGGTCCTCCTTGTTTGTGGCTAGAGTTTTGGGGTTAAAACTCGTTGAAACTATCAAAACATATTCATTGAATATGTAATACCTACAAACTGAACAGGTTTGACTTTATCACAATTCCTTATGAGAATAAATTTGTCAAGTCAAACATTAAATTCAGGGAGATCGCATTCCATCGAATCGGATTTTTTTGAAATTAATTTTTCATAATCATCCATTGTGTCCACATCAACCAGAATGGCGTTATCAGGAATCTGCACTTTTAATATGGATTTTTTAAATTCATCAAAAAGAGCCCTTGCCCCTACATCTGCGGACAGGGATTTTAAGCGATGAAACAAAAGCCTGGCAATGATGACGGGGTTGCCCCGTTTGTTATTGCAATAAGGGATGATAATGGGTACGTCTGAGGTTTCAAAGGCATTAATCAGCTGGTTGATAATGGCGGCACTGACAAGGGGCTGATCTCCTAAAAGGAACATTGCTGCATCACAAAGGGACGAGACATTTTCAAGGCCTTTGATAAGGGATGTACTTTGTCCCTTTGAGTATTCTTTGTTTATGATGATTTTTGTATTGGAAAGGTCAAGGGTTTGACGTATTTCATCAGCCTTATGCCCTAAAACAATAATGATTTCATGCAATTTTGATCCCTTTGCGTTCTCAATCACCTGCCCCAGAAGTGTGGTTTTTCCAAAGGGCATAAGTTGTTTTGTTTTCCCCATGCGGGATGCTGATCCGGCAGCAAGGATGACTCCGGCAATTTTTTTTCTGGGAAGGCTCATAAAATAAGGTTTTTCTGTCGTTTCTTTTTATTTTTTAAGTATTAAACAACTTTTAACAGCAAATTCATCAATAAGGGATGCTATAATAATCCTTTGAATGATTTTGTTTGTTTGCAGAAGTTCAGCAATTTTTTGACCAGAGCTTATTTTTTCAGGATTGTCAGCTTTGTTTAGAATTACAAAATTTGTCGAGGAATGGCTCAAATGTCCGGCCTTTATTATCTCAATGGCAATGGAAGTTGCCATTGACTGCTCATCCATGGTTCCTCCCAGGGGTAATCCTGTATTCTTTGAAAAAAGTTTTGCCCTATGGACATGGGTTTCATTAAAAGGTTTTCCAACGGCATCAAGCCCTGTTACAAGAATCAGGTGGGTTGTATCTTCCGGGACAACAGGCTCATGAGACGCAGTGGCTTTAAGGGGTTTTTGTCTGGCCCCGTCAGCCTCTACAATGATCCAGTCAAAAAGGCCGGCCTGGCACAATTGATCAATGCTGTCCGGGGCAAATCCTTGCAGCTTCCCCGTTGCCGGGTCATATTTTTGGCCCACAGAAAAATGAAGAAAACGCTTAAGACGGGAGGCTGATTTTTTAATAATTTCTTCAATAGAGCTGTCAATGATGGTAAAAGGGGATTGAGAAGGTAGAGGCATGAAAATTTTGGTGGTGGTTGTGGTTAAAACGCTTTTACCAAAACTTTCAAGTTCTTTTGCCAATCGGAACATGAGACTTGTCTTGCCGCCCGCACCAATTATGCTGATGAGGCCCTGGCCGGTCAATTGCAAAGTATCAATAAGTTCGGTTTTCATATTTAAAAATCAATTGCTAAACTCTTTAAATGGTTGTTTATTCAACATGAAGGTGCTTTAATATATTTAACCCTTATACGATTATTTCATAATATTTGTATAATTCAAGCATTAAAATAAAAGGAATTTATTTTTCGATGATAAAGCCAAAATATCAAGACAGAAGAAAATCCGGGTACAGGATTTGCATGGTCTTTAAAAACAGGAAACTAAAATCAAAGGTGATAACATGACAGAATTTATTTTTGAATTTCTCAACAAAATAGGATTCACCCATCCCTTACATCCTGCATTGACTCATATTCCCATGGGGATGGTAATGGGGGCGGTTGTGTTCCGGGCGGCATCTTTTGTACCAAAACTAAGATTCTTAGCAAAAACCGGATATCATTGTATTATCTTAGGGCTTTTGGGCGTATTCCCGACCGCTTTTGCAGGATACTTGGACTGGCAGCATACCTTTGGCGGGGCGTGGGAATTTTTGATTATTCTGAAAATAACCCTTGCCATTGTCTTGACCATACTTCTGGCAACAATTACTTTTATAGATGACCCTGAAAACCCCAGATTTGATAAAATATCCTTTTTTTATCTTTTAACTATGGTTGTGGCGATAGGGCTGGGATTTTCCGGGGGTGAACTTCAATATGGATGATAAGGAGTAAAAAGCATGAAAAAGATTTATTATATGATAACAATACTTACGCTAATGACCCTGGCATTAACATTGCCTTTGTCTGCAATGGAATACCAGCATAAACTTGAAGTAAAAGACATGCAGTTTTCATGGGCCATTGAAAAAGACCTTATCCATGTCCAGCTGTCTGCAAAAACCACGGGCTGGGTTGGTATTGGCTTTGATCCTGAAAAGGCCATGCAGGGAGCCAATATCATTATCGGTGCAGTTAAAGACGGCACATTCAAAATTGAAGATCATTATGGGGACAGAAAAAGAGGGCATAGCAACGATGAGAAACTGGGTGGCAAAAATGATGTTATAAATCCTTTTGGTACTGAAAAAGAGGGAATAACAACCATTTCTTTTACTTTGCCGCTTAATACCGGTGATAAATATGACAAACCCATCAATCCGGAAGGAACAAGCCTTGTGATGCTGGCTTATGGTGCTGGAAAAGATTCTTTTAGGAATCGCCACCCATACCGGACAGTCTGGGAAGTCAATTATTCAACCGGTGAAAATAAAAAGATTAAATGATTGTTTTAAAATTTTTATCAGCCGTTTTTACCCTTTTTTTTTGGGTGGATCTTGTTTTTTTGCAAGATGCATTGGCCCAGAAAGATCACACCACAGACCCGAACAGCCATGACCACTCTAAAGTCGTCATGGCTGTCGAAAAAGACAGTTCTCTGCTCAACCAGCAGGTTAAGGTTGAAGAACAATTGGGAAAGTATGCAGCCCTTGATACTTATTTTAAAGATGATAAGGGCAAACAGATAAAGCTTGAAACTATTTTTGATAAGCCGGTTGTGCTTCTGCCTGCCTATTTTATGTGTAACACAGTCTGCACTTTTCTCCAGGCAAATCTTGCTTCTGCCCTGAATCTTGTCGATCAGATCCCGGGTAAGGATTTTAACGTGGTTACATTAAGTTTTTCCGATGATGAAAACCCGACCCATGCAACAACAGCCAAAAGAAATTATACCAACCTGATAACCCGGGATTTTCCATTGGACAAATGGTTTTACCTGACAGGGGACAATATAAATATTCGAAAACTGACCGATTCTTTAGGCTATTATTTTATTAAAAAAGAAACTCATCTTTATATTCATCCAAACGTTCTTATGGTGCTTGCCAAAGATGGAAAGATTATCCGATATCTGTATGGCCCCAATTTTCTTCCCTTTGATCTTGGAATGGCCTTAAGCGAGGCAAAGATTGGAAAGCCGGGCATCTCAATAAAAAGGGGAGTGCTGGCTTTTTGTTTTGATTATGATCCGGAAAACAAAACCTATGTGTTTAAAATATTCAGGATAACAGGAACGGCCATCCTGATTTTACTTCTGGGATTTATTATTTTTTTGATATATCCGTCAAAAAGAGACAAGAAGCAAAAGACAAAATTGTCTCATGATACATAATACTTGTTCAAGTTGCTCATATTAGAAATTGTAAAACCGTTGCGAGGCGTCTATGGAAACTGAAAAATCATTTTTTGAAACCCCTTCTCCTGCCCGTTTCAAAGGTATCTGGTCCTGGCTTTTGACAACAGACCACAAGCGGATTGGATTGATGTACCTGTTTTCCATCCTGTTCTGGTTTTTGCTGGCAGTTATTCTGGGGGGCCTTCTTAGGCTGGAGCTCATGTTCCCAGGCGAAACATTTATCAGCGCTGAAGTGTACAATTCACTTTTTACCCTTCACGGTGTTATCATGATTTTTTTATTTATCATTCCGGCATTGCCCGCAGTCTTTGGCAATTTCTTTTTGCCCATGCAGATAGGAACTGATGATGTGTTTTTTCCAAAGCTGAACCTTTTATCATGGTATCTTTATATGGCCGGCGGTATTATTGCCATTATATCCCTTTTTTCCGATGGATTTCCTGATACAGGCTGGACATTTTATGTTCCTTTTTCCATTTCAACCCATACAAATGTTTCCACAGCAGTCTTTGCGGCTTTTGTCCTGGGAATGGCTTCCATGCTGACGGGGTTAAATTTTATTACCACGATTCATAGGATGAGAAAAAAGCAGATGGGCTGGATGCAGATACCCTTGTTTACCTGGAGCCTGTATGCCACTTCCTGGGTACAGCTTCTGGCAACACCCGTAGTTTCAATAACCCTTTTGCTGGTAATCATTGAGCGCTATGTGGGGGTGGGGCTTTTTGATCCGTCCAGGGGCGGAGACCCGATTCTATACCAGCACCTGTTCTGGATGTACTCCCATCCTGCCGTTTATATCATGATTCTTCCCGGTATGGGCGTTATATCGGAAATCATTCCTGTGTTTTCAAGAAAATCCATATTCGGATACAAGGCCATTGTAGCCTCTTCCATGGCCATTGCCATTGCAGGCTCACTTGTCTGGGCACACCATATGTATACCAGCGGGATGAGTGACACAGCCATATTTGTTTTCTCGCTGTTAACCTTTGTCGTGGCGATTCCCTCGGCCATCAAAGTATTTTCATGGATAGCCACCCTGTATAAAGGGTCAATTCAAATGGCACCGCCTCTGTTTTTAGCGTTATGCTTTATTTATCTTTTTTCTGTTGGGGGATTGACCGGACTTGTTTTAGGTGCCGCAGGAACAGATATTTATGTCCATGATACGCACTTTGTGGTGGCCCATTTTCATTTCACCATGTTCGGTGGAGCAGGGTTTGCATTTTTTGCTGCCCTGCACTATTGGTGGCCCAAAATGTTCGGACGTATGTATGATTTTAAAAAGGCCTATATCGGGGCTATCCTTTTAACGGGCGGGTTCATGTTCCATTATGTTCCCATGTTTATACTGGGGCTTCAGGGGATGCCAAGGCGGTATTTTGATTACCTGCCCCAATATGCCAAGGGTAATTTTTTTGCAGGATTTGGTGCAGTATTCATGATTATCGGGATCTTTTTAATGGTCATCAACCTTTTGATCACCTTAAGAAAACCCATGGATGCACAAGCCGATCCCTGGGGAGGGACCACCCTTGAGTGGCAGACACCCTCTCCACCGCCATTGCACAATTTTGTAACAGAACCATGCGTTTCGGATTACCCTTATGATTTTACAGGGGTTGTAAAAAAGTATTCCAAAAATATAAAAGGAGAATAAATGTCTTCCCATTCGGATGAGTCCGGCAAAAAGCTGGGTATGTGGCTTTTTCTTTATACTGAGATCATTCTTTTCGGAGGACTCTTTGTTCTTTATGCTGTATATTTTGCCAGGTACCCCGGTGATTTTATTGATGGCGGCAAGGAACTGAATACCTTGTTTGGTGTTGTTAATACCATTATTCTTTTGATTTCAAGTTTCAGTGTTGCCGCAGCCATTACCGCCATTCAGAAAAAAGAAAAAAAAATGGCAGTGACAGGGCTTGTGGCAGGGCTTTTATGCGGCCTTGTTTTCCTGGTCAATAAATATTTTGAATGGAGCCATAAGATTGATCTTGGCATCTTTCCCAATTCGGAAAAACTTGTGGATGGACCTCCGGGTCAGAATATGTTTTTCGGACTTTATTATGTGATTACAGGACTGCACGGCATCCATATTATTATCGGGATGACCCTGCTTTTTATCAGCCTTGTATTTGTCCAAACAGGCAAAACAACCCATGAGAGATTTTCCCTGGCTGAAAACTCGGGCCTTTACTGGCATCTGGTGGATTTGATCTGGATTTTTATTTTCCCCTTATTTTACCTGGTTATTTAGGAAGCACTCTATGAAAATGACACAGACTTTGCATTATTTTGAATATAAAACCCTTTTTATAGTTCTTTTGGCGTTATTGGCCTTAACCGGCATTACTGTGTCAGTTTCCTATATTGATCTTGGAAATTTCAATGTCTGGATTGCCCTTATCATTGCCTCCATAAAAGGATCTATTGTTTTGTTGTTTTTCATGCATATGAAATATGAGGGAAGGGTGCTGGTTTTTTCTTTTCTTGGAACTATTTTTTTTCTTGGCATCATGATCAGTTTTACATTCTGGGATGTTGGATTCAGATGAGGTAAAAAATGAATGATATCGTAAATCCCGTCACCTTGGTTGACAGATCTTTTTATTTTATTATCGGTTTTTCTTTTGTTTTTTTGTTTGCCATTACACTTGTGATGATATGGTTTGTTATCCGGTACAGACGAAGTAAGAATAAAACCCCTTCAGATATAAGGGGAAATTGGATACTTGAGACAGTGTGGGTGATTGTTCCCACCGTTATAGCCCTTTTAATGTTTGTATCCGGATGGAAATCGTATACAGGCCTTAGAAATGTTCCTGAAGGTGCCCTTGAAATAGAGGTGACAGGCCAGTCCTTTTCCTGGCTTTTTTATTATCCCGAGGGAAAGGAGACTGAAAATGAAATCGTGGTGCCTGTAAACACGCCTGTCAAGCTGAACATTACATCGGAAGATGTGATTCACAGCCTTTTTATTCCTGCATTCAGGGTGAAGGTGGATGCAGTGAAAGGTATCTATACCTATGCCTGGTTTCTGCCGGACAAAAAGGGCGAGTACTTTTTCCAGTGTACCGAGTTCTGTGGTAGTGATCATTCAAGTATGACAGGGGTTGTAAGGGTGGTTTCTTCGGAAGAATATGAAGAATGGATAAACAAAAAAGATGCATGGTGATAAAATAATTTTTTCCCAGGTTGCGCTTAAAGGGTCTTGTTGTCTTGTAAAAGATTATTTGTCATTGTTTAAAATACAATTGTGCCTGTATATAGGCCTTTCTGCTATTCTGGGCCATGTGATGGCTGCCCGGAGTTTTTCTTTTGACTCTCTTTTCCTGGGATTTTTTGTATTGATTTTGGCCTGCGGTTCGGCTGTCCTGAACAATGTTCAGGATAGAGAGTATGACGGGTTTTTTAAAAGAACATGCCACAGAAGTCTGCCGCAGCAAAAAGTGCCTGTGCTTCATGCAAAGATTATCTGTCTGGCAATGATCGTTTGCGGACTTTCAGGTCTGCTGTTTGTCAGAGGGTTTGTCCCCTTTTTCTGGGGCGGGATGGCAGTGCTTTTTTACAATGGTATTTATACCCCTTTGAAAAAGAGATCTTTGCTGGCAATCGTTTTCGGGAGTATTAGCGGTACACTTCCTCCATTAATCGGATGGGCAGCCACAGGAAAATCCATACTATACCCCGATATTTTGATTCTCATGGGTGTTTTTGGTTTATGGCAGATCTCCCATTTTTTTATTATCCTGTTAAAAACCATGCAGCACCAATCCAAAACAGATGATCCGAACAGATTCCCCTGCTTTACAAATATTTTTTCTCAAAATGAAATCAAACTGCAGATCATGATCTGGACAAGTTTCTTCAGCCTTGCCATATTATTGTTTTTAATGAACGGATCCATAGAAAATTATTTATTATCAATTTTTTCCGGTCTGAATGCTATTATAATTATTTTTCTAGTTTCAACCATATTGTTTAAAAGCAAAAAACAAAACATTTCATTTCCATTTGCTGCCATAAATCTTTCCATGCTTTTTTTTATAGGGGCCGGCATTTGTGACAAGTGTTTGCTCACCTTTTACTCAATCAAATAAGGGTAAAAGATCTTTAAATCCTTCCTTTTCAAGGTTTTCTTTTGGAATGAACCTTAAGGATGCCGAGTTGATGCAATACCTTAATCCTGTGGGTTTTGGGCCGTCATCAAACACATGTCCCAGATGGGAATTTGCTTTTTTGCTTCGCACCTCAACTCGTTTCATAAAAAGGCTTTTGTCTTCTATCTCCTTTATGGATTGCATGTTTACAGGCTTTGTAAAACTGGGCCACCCAGTACCTGAGACAAATTTGTCCTGGGAAGAAAACAAGGGTTCATTGGAAATAATGTCCACATATATACCTTGTTCTTTATTGTCCCAGTATTCATTGTTAAAAGGCGGCTCTGTACCATTTTTTTGAGTGACCTGATACTGAATAAAGGTCAGTCTTTCTTTAAGACTGACTTCATGAGTCATATCCGTATCAAATATATGTCCTTTGTCTTTCCATTTTTTTTCAATAAAGCGATCCCTTCCCGAGCCTGCCCGATAAAATTTGTAACGGATGGGATTTTTTTTATGATAATCTTGATGATACACTTCTGCATCATAAAATGTTTTAAATTTAAGAACCTGTGTTGCCACAGGGGTATCAAAAAGCTTTGATCGGTTTATTTTTTCAATGGTTTTTAAGGCCTCTTTTTTCTGGGTGTCATTCTGATATAAAATGGCAGAACTATACTGGCTTCCCCTGTCAACAAAGGAACCATCAGGATCAGTGGGGTCGATCTGCTGAAAAAAAATTTTGAGCAGTTCCTGATATGTGATTATATCAGGATCAAAGGTTATCTTGATCGTTTCATAATGCCCGGTTGTGCCTGATGTGACCTGCTCATAGGTCGGGTTGTCTGCATGGCCTCCAGTGTATCCTGAAATAACATCTAAAACACCATCAATTCCTTCAAAAGCAGATTCTACACACCAGAAACAACCGCCTGCAAAGACAGCGGTCTCAGAGTTTTTAGTATCCATGCCGATTGTTCTCCTTTGGTCTAACCCTGATGCGGGTATTATCTGAATTAAAATGCCTGCAATAATTAACAATGCAGGTATCCAATATATTGTTTTAGTTTTTTTCATGCTGTCACCTCATAAAATGCGTTACAGTCTAAATTGAATAAAGCATTTTTTATGCCATGGACAGGATAATGAGATGTTTAAAGACTTTTTTCAGCCTTTATAATGGCCAGAAGACCGGCATGAAGATTCTGGATGATCCTGGATTCTGAAATTCCAAGCCTTTGACTATTGCTGATATCAAATACCGCATTTTCGATCTTTGTTTTTTCCCCGCGGGTTCCTCTGATTTGAAGGTTGTAAGCCTTGATGAGTTGGAAAAGAAGCTCTTTTTTTTGTTCAAGTTTTTCAAGTTGAATATGGACCCCGGCCCTCATGGATGTACCGATATTTGTGGGACAGGAAGTAAGATGACCGTATGTCTTGTCCCAGGCAAAATCAAGGGTTTGGCTTAATGCTAAAATGGCCTGGCATAGGCGGTTATAAACTTTTGAAAGGTCTGATGCCTTTTCAAGGCTGATGATTCTTAAATGATCTTCTTCATTTACCCAGACCATCAATTGTTTATCAAAAGAAAGATACACGCCCCTGCATTTGGGGAAATCAGAATTGATTCCTGCGGCATCCTGGAATCTATCGCCTTTTTGAAACCATAAATTTTTTGTTTCAAGCAGTTTTAATTCTTTTTTATCAGCATGTTCAAAAGAATAATAATTTCCCTTAAGATTGCCTTTTAAACAGCTTAAGGCCGTTATTATTTTTTTTTCAAGTTCACGGCGTTGGGATAAGGTCATGTGACAGGGGAAGCTGAATCCTTTAAGATTTCTGGCAATTCTTATCCTTGTGGACAGAATATATTTTTCTTCTGGATCAAGGACAGGAAGGTCAAGCTCTCTGATATCAGATTTGTGTTTTAAGTTTTCAACCCCCCCATGGTATTCCAAGATAACAGGATCAAAAACAGGTGAAAATGTTTGATATGACTGGGCATCTCCAGCATAAATGCCAATGGCGCTGTCAGGATTTTTCAGCCCGGAATGAATGGCCTTTTCCAGGGTAAACCCTGAATCAGTATTTAGTTGTTCAAGTAATTTGCAAATTTTTTGTGATAAATGTTTTTTTACAAGACTATTGGATTCTTCTGGAAAAATAAAGGGATTCAAAAGGGATTAACTCTCTATGGAAGCCGACTGGGAGGAGATGCCCCGTGCAAGCATTGTCTGGATTTGGTCCAGGATAAGGCAGTCTGTATGACAACGGGGAAGTCGTGATTTATTCTCACAAGTCAGACACGGGCTTTTTATTAAGTATCCGATTTCAAAATCAAACAGATCTCTATTAATGATAATTTCCATGGCAAAATATCTTTATGTTATCAGTTAAAATAAAATTCGTTTGTATCAATTTTCGGAAGAAGCGTCAATATCTGTAGCTGTTTATGTTTATAGAGATATTTTTTGTCTTGTCAGATGAATGAACAAATGATAAATTAAAAAGACTATTTAATCAATCATATGCAATCAGAAAGGGTCGGATATTAGTGACTGAGTCAAAATTTACAGAGCTGAAAGAAAAAGAAAAACAAGCAAGAAAACAGATTGTCATTGAATCTGCGTTGGCACTTTTTGCCAGAAAGCCATTTTTTGAGGTGGGCATGCGGGAAGTTGCCGAAGAGGCAGGCATTTCTCCTGCAACCATTTATAGATATTTTCCAAGCCAGGAAGAATTATTTCATGAAGCGTTTCTCCAGGATATTTCTTTTGCCAGCAAAGAGTTTAAAGCAATGGTTCAAAAGGATACCCCGGCAAGTATTGAAGAGTTTGGTATAAAATTTGTCGACCACCTGATTGAAAATGAATCAACATTTCAGATGATGACCTATCTGATGTTGAAAAACAATCTGGCAAATCCTGTTATGGGAAAGTTTGATTCCGTCACCAAGATTTTTTTTGATCTTTTTGGACAGCTTCTGGTAAGGCATGGCGTAAAAAATGAGAAGTCAAGATTGTATTCCCACGCATTTATTGCTTCTATAACAGGGATTTTAATGACCTTCCGCAATTATTCGTTAAAGGATAAAAAAGCTGTTAGAGATCACATTATAAAAGTGATAAAGATAACTTCCTCCCTTTATGCTGATCAGCTGATAAACAAGTAGTGAGGGTTTATTCCTTACTTATTTCCTTTCTTGACACTTTATTTTGAAATATTATATTTGTTAAAATTTATTGTTAAGAATTAGATTTTGCCACGATTAAATTTGAAGGATAAGGGCATAAAGAATTATGGAGCAGATCAAAGAATCAATAGAGAAAAATCATCTGTTAATCAGCAGTATTAGAAATGAGATCGCAAAGGAACTTGTGGGCCAGGAAAGACTGGTGGACAGTCTTTTGACCGGGCTTTTAACTGGTGGGCATGTCCTGATCGAAGGGGTTCCAGGACTTGCAAAGACAAGTGCTGTAAAAGCACTGGCTTCTGCGGTGCAGGCTCAGTTCAAGCGAATCCAGTTTACCCCGGATCTTCTTCCGGCAGATTTGACGGGCACTGAAATCTATCGCCCCAAAACATCTGATTTTATAACGAGAAAAGGGCCGTTGTTTAATAATATTATCCTGGCTGATGAGATTAACAGGGCGCCTTCCAAGGTACAGTCGGCCCTGCTTGAAGCCATGGAGGAAAAGCAGGTGACCATAGGAGATCAGACATATTTGTTACCCACCCCTTTTCTTGTTCTTGCAACCCAGAATCCCATTGAACAGGAAGGGACTTATCCTTTGCCTGAAGCCCAGGTGGATAGGTTTATGCTCAAAGTGCGGGTTGGCTACCCGGACAAGACCCAGGAACTTGAGATCCTTAAAAAGAACAGCTTTCAAAAACCCGAGGCCATTATCCCAGTTATCAATTGTGACCAGATTGCCGCCATGGGCGAAGTGATTGATCAGATCTATGTGGATGAAAAACTCAAAGAGTATATTGTAGACCTGATATTTGCCACGCGAAATCCTGAGAAATATGGGATGGATGTGGCCGAATATATTGAATATGGTGCATCCCCCAGGGCAAGTATCTTTCTTGCAAAAGCTGCCCGGGTGAATGCATTTTTGTCAGGCAGGGCCTATATCACGCCCCAGGATATCAAGCTTGTGGGCCCTGATGTATTGCGCCACAGAATTATTTTAAGCTTTGAAGCAGAGGCAGAAGATATCTCCACGGACGATATAATCCAGACCCTTTTTGACTCGGTTGAGGTGCCCTAAAGGGAGCAGTTTTAAATGATTCCCGCGCATATTATAAAAAAAATAAAACGAATTCATATTAAATCCAGCCGTTCCGTAAACAATATCATGGCCGGCCAGTATAAATCCGTGTTCCGAGGCTCGGGTATCGAGTTTGAAGAAGTCAGGGAATATGCTCCAGGAGATGATGTCAAAACTCTGGACTGGAAGGTTTCAGCAAGGCTTGGCAAGCCCTTTGTCAAGCTTTACAAGGAAGAGCGTGAAAGCATTGTCATGCTGCTCATTGATATGAGCTCATCTTTAAAATTCGGTACATTTTCAGGCCCGAAACTTGAAAAAGCTGCTGAAGTGGCATCTGTTCTTGCCTTTAATGCCATTAAAAACAATGATAAGGTGGGTGTGATTTTTTTTACTGATCAGGTTGAAAAATATATACCGCCTAAAAAAGGCGCAAGCCATATCTGGCGGGTGATAAAAGAGATATTCACCTTTTCACCTCAGGGCAAAGGCACCAATATATCAGAAGCTTTGGACTATCTGGCAAAAATATCCAGGAAAAGATCTTTTGTGTTTGTCCTGTCTGACTTTCTGGATGAAGGTTATCTGAAAAGTCTGAGAAGAATTCGACAAAAGCATGAGGTTATCGGGGTAAGGATATATGATAAAGGAGCATTTAAACTGCCGGGAAAAGGTATTATTACCATGTCTGACTTTGAAACGGGCAGACAAATCATGTTTGATGCATTCAATAAAAAAACACAAAAAGAATTTACATCTATAAAACAGACTGCTCACAAGCAAACCCTGGGCCTTTTTTCCAAGGCAAAAAGTGATGTGATCGAACTTGAAACCTCTGCATCTGTATCTGATATTCTGTTGCAATACTTTAGATTCAGGGAAAGGCGATTGAGATAGATGCAGGATATCCACGATATAAGACCCCCTGTCCAGTTCGGGTTTGATCCCGCGCTTCTTAAAATCATCTTGATGATATCAGGAGCGGTCATTGTTTTTGTCCTGGTGTTTTTTCTGATAAAAAAATACTTGAAAAAAAGAAAACTTATCACTGAGCCCAGATATCTTCCCAAACCCATGGCCCCATATGACGCCGCGTTAAAAGAACTTGATCTTCTTTTTCAAAGACAAATGAATGATCCAAGGCTTTTTTATTTTGATTTAACAGCTGTTTTAAGAAAATATATTGGCCGTTCCTTTGGTATCAATGCCATAGAGATGACCTCCCAGGAATTTATTAGAGGGATCAATCTTCTTGATTTTGATAAGGTGCAAAAAAAAGAAATTGCAAAGTTTCAAAGGTATTGTGATCCATTTAAATATGCCGGGATTGTTCCTGAAAAAGATGGGGCAAGACAGGACCTTTCCATTATCAAAAAGATAATTTCCCAAATAGAAAAAGATCTGATGAAACAGAAGGAAAAACAAGGGGAGAACCAATAATGTTCAGATTTGCGTCCCCTTTATTTTTATCATTGCTGGTCGTGTTCTGCCTTGTCATTTTTTTTAAGTTCAGAAAGAAAAATACAAGTATAATCAAGGTATCTTCGTTAAAAGACCTTGATACGCTTTTTCCATCTTTTATGGTAATGGTCTCAAAATTTATTCCTGTTTTAAAAATAATATCCCTGATCCTGTTGATCCTTGCCCTTGCAAGACCCCAGTGGGGGGATAAGAAAATAAACGTGACAACAGAAGGGGTTAATATTATCCTGGCCCTTGATCTTTCCGAATCCATGCGGGCCCTTGATTTTAAAAAGGACAATGAGATTGTAACGCGCCTGGAAGCCGTGAAAATTGTGGTCAGAGACTTTATCTTGAAACGGGAAGGGGATCGCATCGGCATGGTGGTTTTTGGGTCAAATGCATTTACACAGCTTCCCTTAACCCGGGATTATAATACCATTGCTTTTATCCTGGACCGTTTGAAAATCGGGGCGGCAGGACCTATGACCGCCATTGGAGATGCAATTGGCATCTCTTTAAAACGTCTGGAAGATATTAAAAGCAAATCCAATATTATTATTCTGATAACAGATGGAAAAAGCAATTCAGGAGAGCTTTCCTGGCAGGATGCAACAAAAATTGCCGTTCAAAGAAAAGTTAAAATTTATACCATTGCCGTGGGTACAAAAGGGGAAGCCCCTTTTCTTGTGGATGGATTGTTTGGTAAACAATATGTGTATCAGAAAGTGGATGTGGATCTTGATGCTTTGAAAACAATTGCCAAACAGACCCAGGCAGGTTTTTTCCAGGCAGGGGATTTAGTATCTTTGGGACAGATTTATGAGATGATCAACAACCTTGAAAAAACAAAGGTGGATGTTGAAAAATGGGTGGAGTATAAGGAATTGTATCAAGGATTGCTTGCCCTGGGCCTGATCCTTTTTGTTATGTACATTGTTTTGACGAACACACGGTTTTTAAGGGTACCATAAATGAAATTTGCAAGTCCATATCTGTTAAATTTATTATGGGGATTAATCCCTGTGTTCGGTATCATGGTGTATGGCATCCTGAAGCGGAAAAAAATTCTTTTGGGATTTGCCGGATTAAATATGATCTCTTCCATTGTTCCGGGGTTTGATCCCAAAAGAAGATGGATAAAGACAATTTTAGTGATCATGGCTTTTGCCTTTGCAATTGTCGCCCTGTCTGCTCCGCAATGGGGATATAGATGGGAAAAGACCACCCAGAAAGGGGTGGATATAATGATTGCCCTTGACTGTTCAAAAAGCATGCTGGCACAGGATATAAAGCCCAACCGGCTGGAACGGGCAAAAAGAGAAATCATTGATCTTTTGCGCATGATGAAATCCGACCGGGCAGGGCTTGTGGCTTTTTCCGGAAGAGCCATTCTTCAGTGCCCCTTAACCCTTGACCATGAGGCGTTTAATATTTTTTTAAAGGTTCTGGAACCCGGGTTTCTGCCCGTGGGCGGGACAAATCTCGATCACGCAATTAAAGAGTGTTATAATGGTTTTGAAAAAGAGTCTGATACCCAAAAAGCCATCCTTCTTATTACGGATGGAGAAAATACCTCAGGTGGTGTAGAAGATATTGCCAGGGAAATGGCCAAACAGGGAATTAAGATTTTTAGTATCGGGGTGGGAGACATCCAGGGCGCACCAATCCCAGATGAAAAAGGCGGTTTTAAAAAGGATGTGTCCGGCAATATTATTTTATCAAAGGTGGATACAAAAATTCTTGAAAAACTGGCTGCCATGACAGGTGGAACCTATGTCAGATCTGTTGCCGGGGATATGGATCTTGACCTGATTTATAAAGATAAAATCCTTGGAACCATGGAACGCAAGACCTTGATATCAGGAAAACAAAAGATCTGGGAAAACAGGTATCAATGGTTTCTTTTTCCCTGTATTGTGTTGTTGCTGATAGAATTGATATTGTCTTCAAAAAAGAAATTAAAAAGAGTGTCAATAATTGCTTTTGCAATTGGGTTGAGCATTTTTACCTCCCAGAATGGACAGGCTTTTGCAAAAACTGTTTCTTCCAGCGTAAACTCTGGAATAAAAGCATTTGAGGAACAAAATTATGAACAGGCTAAAACCCATTTTATTGACGCCCAGCTTAAAGATCCGGAAAATGCAAAACTCTATTATAATATTGGTGCGGCTGCCTATATGAACAATGAATATGACCAGGCTGAGAAAAATTTTATGGAGGCCCTTAAAACAAAAGATACCAATCTTGCCCATGATGCCCAATATAACCTTGCCAACACATACTTTCGAATGGGAAATCTGGATGAAGCCATCAAAGGGTATGAAAATATCCTGAAAAAATTTCCCGATGACACCCAGGCAAAAGAAAACCTGGAAATTGTCAGACAAAAACAAATAGAGCAAAAACAGCAGGAGCAACAACAGCCTGAATCCCAATCTGATAAAGACAAAGACAAGAAAGAAAACAAAGAAGATCAGGAGAAAAAACAAGGGCAGGACCCAGACAAAGACCAGGATAAAGGCCAGGACAAGGATAAGGATAATAAAGAGCAAAACAAAGAGTCAGGCCAGGACAAAAAACAGGCTGAAGAACAAAAACAGTCCCTGGATAAACAAGGGCCTGAAAACAAACAAGAAGATAAGCCCGAAAAAACACAATCCCAGTCCCAGGAGGATAAATCGGCATCCCAGGAAGATAAACAGTCTGAACAGGCAAATCAGATTTTGGAGAATATGCTCAACCGCCTTGAAGACAAACCTGGAGGTGCAATGATACCTGTGCTACAGGAACAACATGTTGAAAAAGATTGGTAATGGTATGAATTTAAAAAGCATTTTTTTTGTTGCATTGGTGTTGGTGGCTATTTTGCCGGCCACAGGTGTTTGCTTTGACGTCACTGCCAATGTTGACAAAACCAAGATTTCCAGGGAAGACTCTGTTTTTTTACAGGTTGTGGTCATAGGCGGTAAAGCTGACCTGGATCTTTCCATGATCAAGGATTTTAAAGTTATATCCCGGGGTTCCTCTTCAAGCTATAATTATATTAATGGTAAATCCGAAAGAAAGGCAATTTATCAATATGTTCTGATTCCTTTGACAAAAGGGGCCTTAAAAATTCCTGCCATAAAGGCTGTTATGGATGGTCAAATCGCTTTCACAAAGCAAATTGTCATCCATGTATCAGATCAGGTGGTGAAACCTGATGATGTCAAGGCATTGTTTGCCACAGCAGATATGGCAAAAACCCGCCTTTTTGTGGGTGAGCAGACGGTCTTCTCTTTAAAGTTTTTTACCTCAAAAAGATTGTCAGGTTTAGGGTTTGAAAAGCCGCCTGAATTTAAAGGGTTTTCATCAAAGCCATTTGAAAAGGAAAAAAATTATACACAGAACATTAATGGGGTTCTTTATAACGTGACCCAGGTTGATTATATCATCATCCCTGCAAACCCTGGAATATTCAATATTGATCCTGCAGTTTTGATTGCCAGGGTGATTGTAGAATCAAAGCGGGATTCGCGGTTTGACTCTTTTTTTAATGACTCCTTTTTTTCTTCTAACAATTTTAAACCTGTAAGGGTGGTTTCAAATCCCGTGCAAATTGAAGTCAATCCTGTTCCCCAATACCAGGGTGATGATAAATTTTCAGGGCTTGTGGGCCATTTTGATATTAAAGCAGATATTGACAAAACAAGCCTTAAAGCCGGGGAGTCTGCAACACTCACCATAAAAATTTCAGGATCAGGCAATATCATGGATGCAAGTCTTCCTCAAATGGACCTGGATCAGGATGCGTTTAAGGTTTATGACGACAACCCCGTTGAAACCATTCATTTAACAGACACGGGATATGAGGGATTTAAAGTATTCAAGAAAGCCATTGTTCCTGTCAATCCCGGCAAATATTTAATCAACCCGGTATCACTGGTTTATTTTGATGTGGATCAAAAGGATTTTCAAAGGATTTCAACGGAACAAATCTTTCTGGATGTCACCCCGTCTGAAGAAATGCACCTGGCCGCAACCCCATTGAACCACACAACGAGTCAAGCGATTGTTAAAGAAGAGGTTTCCCTTGTTAATAAGGATATTCTGGAAATAAAAGAAGGGCTGGAGGTATTGGATAACTGGCGGGAAATAAATCCTCTATTCTTTTTTTTATTTCTGTCAATCCCGGCAATTTTATTTTCAGGGGTTAAATTGGTTACCTTGGCTGTAAAAAAGGATTTATCCATTGAAAAGGTAATGGAAGAAAAGGCAAGACATCATTTAAAACAGGCAGGCAAAATGGAACCTGAGGATAAAGATTTTTTAGGGCATCTTTATTCAAGCCTGGTGGCGCTGATTTTTGCCAAAGGTAAAAAGAAAGGGGAGACCGTCACAAGAACAGAAACCCGGATGATTTTAACAGATGCCAATGTGGATGACACCCAGATAGACCAGATCACCCATCTTCTTGAAACCATTGAATCTATTCGATTCGGCAAGGAGAAAATCGATGAAAATAAGGCAAAGATGTTTTTGTCAAAGATAAAGCAGATGATGAAACTGCTTTGTTTTGCAGTTGTCTTTCTGGGAATTTTTTCTGGTGTTCCGCAAAGGGCAATGGCCAATCCTGCCGCCACATTCATGGACGGGATAAAAAAATATAATAAAGGTGATTTCAAACAGGCAGCCATAAAGTTTGAAGCCCTTGCAAAAAGCAATATTAAAAACCCCTATCTTTTCTATAATATTGGAAATGCCTATCTAAAAGCCAATGATATCGGCCAAGCTATTTTATGGTATGAAAGGGCAAAGATTCTGGCCCCTAATGATCCAGACCTGAAATTTAACCTTGAGTATGCCAACACCCTTGTGAAAGATAAAAAAGAAGATACAATGAATATCATGGATGTTCTTTTTTTCTGGGACAATTTGATTGCCTTAAAAACAATTCAGATTACAGCTATTTTCTTTTCTTTTGTCTTTTTCATCTGGGCTGCCATTAGAAGTGTGAAAAAACAAAAAATTCTTTCAGGTACGGGTATTCTCCTGATATCCATATTTGTTCTGGTCACAGCCATTACATGCATGAATTATTATAAACAATCTGCAAAGCAGACTGCAGTCATTGTGCAGGAGCAAGTTGCGGTACGTTCAGGTGTGACAGACACTTCTACAAAACTATTTGATCTTCATGCCGGAACCAAGGTAAGTGTTGAAGAGACAAAAGAGGGGTATTTAAAAATACTGTTTTCAAAAGGCAAGGTTGGGTGGGTAAAAACAAAGGAAGCCGTTATTATATAGGTAAATAATTAGGAGGCACCATGTTAACAAAAGCATTTATTCCGTATAAAGGATATTATTCCACCCCTTTTATAAGGTGGCAGGGCAGTCTTGCCAATGAGAACTCCATTACACTTGGGGCTCAAACTTCAAAAAGGTGGCTTGCAACAAAGAATTTTGATCCAAAGATTTTTGATTACCTGATGCTGGGGGTTACCATTGGACAGCCCGGCCTTTTTTATGGGGGTCCCTGGGCATCAGGACTTATCGGCTCCACAGAAACGGCTGGCCTACTCATAAGCCAGGCCTGTTCAACCTCAACCACAGGTATATTCCAATCTGCCATGGGTGTGGAAAATGGGGCCTATGAAACGGTTTATAATCTTTATACTGATCGCTGTTCCAATGGACCCCACACAATCTGGCCAAATCCCAAAGGCCCAGGCGGACAGGTTATTTCAGAAAATTGGGTCATGGATCATTTTGGCAATGATCCATGGGCGGGCGGAGCAATGATCCAGACTGCGGAAAATGTCATAAAAATGGCTGGAATTACCCGGGAAGAGTGTGATGCAAACGCCCTAAGAAGGTATGAACAATATCAAGATTCCCTGGCCAATGACAGAGAATTTCAAAAACGATACATGTTTCCCATTGAAATCAGGGTGTCAAAGAAAAAAACCATCCGGATTGATTCAGATGAAGGTATCATGGAAACCACAGCAGAAGGTCTTAAAGGACTCAGGCCAGTCCTGCCGGATGGCAAACTGACATTCGGCTCCCAGACCCACCCGGCTGACGGTCATTGTGCACTCATAGTTACTGACCGGGAAAAAGCAAAAGAATTGAGCGCTGATCCAGATATTGAAATTCAGGTGATATCATTTGGCCATGCAAGGGTCAAAAAGGCGCACATGCCAATGGCGCCCGTACCAGCGGCCCAGATGGCTCTGGAAAGAGCCGGGCTGGCAGTTGAGGACGTTAAAGTGATTAAAACCCATAACCCTTTTGCTGCCAATGATATCTATATGTCCAGGCAAATGAATCTTGATATTAATACCTTTAATAATTATGGAAGTTCATTGATATTTGGACATCCCCAGGCCCCCACAGCCGGTCGGTCCATTATTGAAGGAATTGAGGAGGCTGCCATGTTGGGTGGCGGATATGTTCTTTTTACAGGTTGTGCTGCCGGGGATACCTCAGCCGCACTTGTCCTTAAAGTCGGATAACACTCCTGAGGAAGGGGCGTAGGCCCCGGACCTTTTTAAGAAACAAAAAAAGAACACTAAATATATTTGGGGAATTATCAAAGATTTCCCTTCTTATCTGTTGCAGTTTTTAAAACCATCATCGTCAGGCGTGAAACACAGATCAACTCGTTTTTCTCGTTTTCAATGGAAATATCCCATATCTGGGTTGTTTTGCCCAGATGAACCGGCTTTACCACACCTGTTACCCGTCCTTTGGTAACACTTTTTATGTGGTTGGCTTTTATTTCCAGGCCCACACTGTAGTGGGAGTCCTCAAGTGTCAAATAGGATGCAGTGCTGCCCAGAGTTTCGGCCAGGACCACGGATGCCCCGCCATGCAGGATACCAAGGGGCTGCATGGTCCTTTTATCCACGGGCATGGTTGCGCTTATAAAATCATCCCCTTTTTCCAAAAATTCAATGCCCACATGTCCGACAATGGACTCTTTAGTAAAAAGATTAAGGTCTTCAATTTTAAATTCTTTTTTCCAGATTTTCCCCATTTTATATCCTCTTTTATCCTGTTGAAGGATTTTTATTTTTTTCTAAATGTTACCATACAGGTTCTTATTCATGTTATCTGACTGCAATTATCAATTAATTTTTATCGGCAAACTTGTATCAGGAGAAATTATAATTGTAAATAGAGGTTCAATATATGGGACACTGCACAATCAAATGATCCTTTCTTCCATCACAGTGAATACATTCACATCCTTTTTGTTCACACCTTGGGAAATATTTTTTTTAAATCTGCTAAATTGTGATCTATATATCTCAATTTCAGCTTTTGAAAACTAAGTACAGGGATAATTATCATTGAGTCCATTTAAACAGCTTTGATGTTTGTATATCAGCCTGAATCCTAATTCGCTATTTTTTTATTTTAAACTTGGGGTTTAAAATTCCTTGAGAGTATCATTGCCAATTTTAAAAATAGGAGGGCGTTCTTGTTCATTCACAGTGAGTTTGAACACATCAGGACGAGAATAATGGCCCATTGGATCCATATCGTACCGTGCCTTTACAATATCATTCAGATCAATCTCGACAGAAATCAGCCCATTTTTATTATATATAGGACCGGCAAGTACTTCACCCATGGGAGAAATAATAACACTGCCGCCTCGAATCAGCGGCTTGTCTTTTGGCCATGCTTTATCTTTGATATCATCCTCTGAAGGTGGCGGTTTAAACTGGCATGCACTCACTAAAAAAATTCTGCCTTCATAAGCAATATGCCGCATGCTGATCTGCCAAATATCCCGGTCATCAACAGTAGGAGCGCACCATATTTGAATCCCTTTTGCGTACATAGTTGACCGTAAAAGCGGCATATAATTTTCCCAACAAATTGCAGCGCCTATTCGCCCCGCAGCAGTCTCCACAATAGGGATTGTTGAACCATCTCCCTGACCCCAAATTAATCGCTCACTGGCTGTAGGCATTAATTTTCGGTGTTTTGCAACGACTTCACCATTATCTGATATAAACAGAGCTGTGCAGAATAGAGTTGTGCCACCTCGCTCAATAATGCCTATGACAATAGAGGTTCCACAATATTTTGCCAGCTTAGTAAGAGCAATCACTTCGGGCCCGTCAATATCAACAGCTTGTTGCCAATATTGTAAAAATTCTTCGCGACCCTCCGAAGTTCTATATCCCACACGTGTACCAAAATCTGACCCCTTTGGGTATCCGCCCAAAAGAGCTTCCGGCATAACCAACACATCACAATTTGATTCTTTAATATCATTTTCAAAAGATAAAATTCGATCCAAAGTTACACTAGTGCCTTTTGAATCAGAACCAATTTGTAACGCCGCAATAATTCTTTTCTTCATAATAATATCCAAGTGTATTGGTTTATAAATTATTTTCAGGTGATGTTACCATATTTACATATTTAGTGTGAACGGTTATTTCTTAAATTTTAATCGGTAGAGCATTCTTTTGTTATTCCTGAGAATTCCAGTCCGTGAATAGTTTGAACAGGGATAATTAATCTTGGGCCGGATCAAGCGACCCATTAACATCTATATATTGAGAACACTATAGGGAAATAGCCAAATGGAAACTTATCAATGAATAAATTTGAACGTTAAGCTCAGGGCCATCGACTGAAATAAGGGGGCTTGAGGTCTGCGTTAATTTTTATGTTCTTCTTGACAAGAAGAAAAATTTTATCCTACTACTTGCTTAACAAATAGCAAATACTAATTGAGAGGTATCATTATGCGAAAAAAAATTCTTCTTACCACCCTGCTCATCGTGCTGGCGTTCTCTATCAACACCGCTACATATGCGGAACAGAGCGCCTTGGACAAGACCAAATCCTGGACAAAGAAGGCGTGGAAAGATGTCAAACAAGGGTCTAAAGAGGCGTGGGAAAAAACAAAGCAAGGCTCCAAAGAGGCGTGGGAAAAAACAAAACAAGGCTCCAAAGAGGTCGGTAAAGAAGTTAAAAAGGACACCAAAGAGGTCGGGAAAGAAATTAAAAAGGACACCAAAGAGGTCGGTAAAGAAATTAAAAAGGGCTCCAAAGAGGCGTGGGAAGAAATTAAAAAGGGCTCCAAAGAGGCGTGGGAAGGGACCAAGAAGGGCTCCAAATCAATCTGGCAGTCGATTAAGGATTTCTTCAAATAAGAGCAATTATTCCTGTTCAGCTGCGCTGCAGATATAGATTCAACAATAAATTATACAGATCTGTTTATCTTGTAACTTTGAATAATATCCGAATAGATAAGTAAATAAAATCTGTTTCCAGAATTCCGTATCAACATTTTTTATACCTGCAAAGGTATTTCAACAAATGCACTTTTGCGAAAATATAATTGCTTCCGGGAGAAACTGCCGGAATGGTTTTTATTGGAGATTAAGTGGCTGATTGTTGAATCTTTGCTGACCTTAAAAATTCAATAATTTCTTTTTTTCCACCGGCCCATCAGATCACAATTTTTTTTCCGACTTTCACGTCCACATAAGTGTCGCCGAACGACTGTTTGAATTGATCAATACACCAGTCAGAACTGTCATGGGGGGACAGGGCAACAATTTTGGGGGACACTTTTTTGATTGCCGCAATTGCGTTTTTTATATCAGATTCTCGGATGCTGATCCAAGGAGGCCTGTCTGATCCGACAATGCGCTGAATATTGATGGGACCGATCATGATTCTGCCGCCGTTGACCGGGTAATGCAGGCCGCCGATAATTGCGTATATCGGTTCGTCAAACAGGGCCCGGGTCCGTTCGATGATGCGCTCAATGGTCTGGTGACCGCAGCCAATGATCAGGACGATTCCTTTGCCTGCAACATTAATGGCCAGGGAGTTTTCCAGGGTATAGCCCATGAGAAATAAATATCGTGGAATGACACCGATACTGACGATTCCTTCTCTTAAAACGGCGGGGTCTGTAATCACCTGCGTCTCTGGGCCTGGGTTCCATCTGGAGGCAGAGATACTGGCTGGCGAATAAACCGGGAAATTCGGCAGCGAAACAGGCCCCTGTGACAAACTGAATGTTTTTTCTTTTTGTTCCGTCATCCCCCCCACATGGTCTAAGTGTGGATGGCTGATAAAGATCATATCAATATTAGATTCAGCAATGCCAAGAGTTTTCATGTTATGGAGAAGCGGGGAGGGATGCTCTTTCTTTTTGTTAAACCCGACATCCAACAAGATTTTGGTATCATCGGCTGAAATTAGATAGGAGACACCGGGTTCTGTTTTTAAATTCGGGTTATCCGTGTAATAATCAATTAAAGGAAGTATTGAAAGTACTTTGACGGTCCCGGGCGACGATAGTTTGTTGATTTTTATGCTGGAAACCTGAGCATCTGCTAGTTGTTTTCCTTTATTTAACTGCAGGATTTTTTTTGTAAAAATCAGTGCAATAAGAGCGATCAGAACTAAAAAAATGTATAGTGCAATCATGGCGTTTTCATAAATTCTATTTTTCAATGCCCGGGTTCGTTGCGAGCACAGGCATTGAAAGTGGTTATCCGTCGACCCGAAACGATTAAACCTTTTGATCAATAAATCCATATCAATATTTCGAATTTGTGTAAAGGAATATTCAATCATATTTGGTCAAGCTCAATCAGATGAACAATTCTTCCATTAATTTTTATAGGATTTGCATGACAGGAATTTTCATTTTTTTTTGCAAGCCGAAAACTCAAGACTAACTCGCAACTACTGTTGATTCTTCAAATGATGAACGATTCCAATGATATCCATAACTATTTTGTGATATATTAAAGGGCTTAATAATGCAAAAATTTTCATAAATTGAGTCCGATTTCCTCGGGAGCATTGATGGTATAAAAGCTGACGAGTAAAAATTAAAATTAGGGAAGGACTTTCAAAACAAGTATTGGGGATTCTGCACCTGGTATCAGACGAATATTCTTCCTCAGACCCCAAAGCACACTTTTGTTATCAAAATAAAATTTTATTGAAAATATGATTAATTATCCCTGCCTGGGCGATTCAAATGGTTAAAAAGTTTTGGTTTTGGATTTCCCTGATTTACAAGCCCTGTTTTAAATGATACTGGAAAACATATTCTTTTAAATTGTTTATGATTTATAAAAAAAGAGAGAATCAAAAGGTTCAGGCGGATCAGAATTCGCTCGTTATAAAGTCTATGAAAGAAGATTTAGTCAAAATTCGAGTCTCAGATATTTATTTGGATGAATCCATTTATCCAAGAGAAAATATTGACCACAAACGCATTAATGTTTTTGTTGAAAATCTAAGGGATAATTTTAAATTTGATCCCATTGAGGTTCAAGCCTATCCCGATCCAAAAGTGTCAGGTAAAAAAGGTAAGTATCGAATTCTAGATGGGGCACACAGATGGAGTGCTTATAAAAAAGCCGGCCTGATTGAGATTGATGCAATTATCAAAACATTGAATAAAATGGATCCGCTTCTTTATGCTGCAAAAATGGCAATAGGCCCAAGGCAGCTCACAGAATCTGAAACAAGAAATACTGCCAGACGTGCTTTTCAAACCAATACAAAATTAACATCTTCTGAAATCGGCAAGGCAATTGGCAGATCAAGGCAGGCAGTGGACTCATATATAGCTGATTTAAGGGCCACAACCCTTTTGGAGCTTGATCTTAAAATCTTCCATTTAAACCTGCTTGGTATTCCCCAGGACAGGATAGCAAAGAGACTGGGCATTCCCCGAAGGACGTTACGCGACCATTTGGCGGAAATGCCAGGATTGGCATTTCCGCCAAATAGCGACTTATCAAAAGGATTTACTATTCCCCAGGTTGCGCAAAAGCACGGCTGGCCTGAACCTATGGCATGGTCACAGGCCCTGACAGGAAAGGATGATCTATCCCGATTTAAAGAGCTTAACTGGGAGCTCAAAACATGGGATGTATGGAAATTTATTGATTGTGATAAACGATTTGGAGATGTTTGGCCCGGTCGTATTCCGGCGCAATTGATTGCACACATCTTGTATTTTTTTTCAAAACAAAATGATCTGGTTTTTGATCCAATGGCAGGAGGCGGTGTGTGTGCTGATACCTGCCTTGCCATGGGCAGAAGATGCTGGAGTCTGGACATGGATGACAGGCTTGACACCAGACCGGAGATTGAACCCTATTATTGGAATTTGGAGGGTAAATGGAAAGATTTACCTATTATTACCTCTAAGGGAAAACCTGATCTGATAATTTGCGACCCACCCGAATTTGACAAAAATGCCCAAGGGAATGCCAAAAAAAGTATTTCAGGCCTTTCAAAAAAAGAGTACTTGAACTTTCTGGAAAAATTTTGCCTTTTTTTAAAGAAAATATCCAAGAAAAAAACCAGGCTTGCATTTATTAGCAAGGATTGGCGAGATTATCAAAATTGCCCTGCTGATAAAGAAGATCCAAGCCAAGCTATTTTAATTGATAGTTATTGCAAAATTTTACAAAAGGCTGGCTGGAAGCTGACCCATATCATTCAGGCCCCTTTATCTTCTGAAAAATTTAATGCAGAAATGGTCGCTCAAATGCAGAAAAAAAGGATTCTTGGAAGTACGGGCAGATATGTTATACTTTTGAAGTAGCTTAAAAAAACAGGACATCAACATTAAAAAATTATCAAAATGAATGAAACGGCGATTCAAATATGAATGAAAATCAGAATAAATTATCGCTTGCAGACCTGGAACGCCATCTATGGGAGGCGGCCCATATTATTACAGGCCCAATTGATGCCTCGGATTATAAAACATACATCTTTCCGATTCTATTCTTTAAGCGGGTGTGTGATGTGTACGATGAAGAGTATACAGCAGCAATGGAATATTACGATGATGAAGAAATGGCAATGGCTCCTGAACAACACCGCATTCAAGTACCGCAAGAGTGTCATTGGAAAGATGTCATTGCAGCGACCAGGGATGTCGGCAAAATGCTCAAATCAGCTTTCCTCTGCATTGAACGAGCAAATGATCAGTTATATGGCATTTTTGGTGATGCATCCTGGACAAATAAAGATCGCCTTCCAGACCATCTGCTGCTACAGCTTTTAAATCATTTCAACAAGGTTAATCTGGGTGTTCAAACGGTCCGTGATGATGATATGGGCCGGGCATATGAATACTTGATAAAACGGTTTGCCGATAAGGCCAATAAAAAGGCCGGTGAATTCTATACGCCCCGCTCAATTGTCAGGCTCATGGTGAATGTGCTTGATCCGCAGCCTGGAGAAAGCGTGTATGATCCAGCCTGTGGCACGGGCGGCATGTTGCTTGAGACTATTCACCATGTAAAGGAACAGGGCGGTGATCCTCGCCTTTTGACACTCAAAGGTCAGGAAAAGAATCTGACAACCGAAGCAATTGCCCGCATGAACCTGTATCTTCATGGCATGGAAGATTTTGAGATCAGACGGGGCGATACCTTGCGCAATCCCATATTTTTAACACTGGACCGTCTTGAGCAGTTCGACTGTGTGATCGCCAATCCTCCCTTCAGCTTGAAAGAATGGGGCTATGGCAAATGGAGTTCTGATCCGTTCAACCGGCATACCTTTGGTCTGGCTCCCCAAAAAAATGGAGACTTTGCCTGGGTAATGCACATGTACACCTCCATGAAGGAATCAACCGGTCGAATGGCGGTTGTGCTGCCCCATGGTGTTTTATTCAGATCAGGTGCCGAGGCAAAAATTCGTAAAAAACTATTAGACATTGGTGCAATTGAAACTGTGATAGGGCTTGCCGGCAATTTGTTCTATGGCACGGGCATTCCAGCCTGCATTCTTATCCTTCGCAAAAAAATACGAAAGAAAGCACGGGTTCTCATTATCAATGCCGAAGAGATTTTCACAAAAGGCCGGGCCCAGAATACCCTGACCACGGTCCAGGCTGATGAAATTTATTCCATCTATGCCAGGCAGCATCAGCAAGCCTTTGAACAGGAAGGTGTCTGTCGCTGGGTGGAATATAATGAATTAAAAGAGAATGATTTTAACCTGAATATTGCCCGCTATGTACAAAAACCCCTTGAAGAGGAAACCATCACTGTCGAGGAAGCGCTGCGGGATTTTAAAGAAAAACTTGCAGCGCTTGAAAAAGCTGAAGGTGAACTTGAAGCACTCCTTGAGCGGGAAGGATTTGATCTATGAGTCTGTCACAACAACAATTGGAAAGCATGCTCTGGGGAGCTGCCGAGCATTTGCGCGGTCAGATTGATGCCTCTGATTATAAACAATACATTTTCCCGCTTTTATTTTACAAGCGGCTTTCCGATGTTTATCAGGATGAATATGAACAAGCCCTGAAATTTTCCCATGGGGACTGGGAATATGCCCAATTGCCGGAGCAGCACCGATTTATCATTCCGGCAACTGCCCGCTGGGAAAAGCTGCGGGAAACCACAACCCATATCGGTGCCTTCCTTCAAAAGGCATTGAGGGAAATTGAAAAGCAAAACCCTCGCCTTTATGGTGTTTTCGGGGATGCCCAGTGGAGCAACAAGGACCGCCTGCCAGATCATTTGCTGGCTTCCCTGGTAGAACATTTTTCCAAGATCCCCCTTGGAATTGAAGCGGTCAACCAGGACGACCTTGGAGAGGCCTATGAATACCTGATCAAAAAATTTGCCGATGATTCAGGACATACGGCTGCCGAATTTTATACCAACCGCACAGTGGTACATCTCATGACCCGAATCATGGGGCTTTTGCCCGGAGAAACTGCCTATGATCCGACTTGCGGTACAGGGGGAATGTTGCTGAATGCTGTGATGGATCTGCGGTCTAAAGGCAAAGAGTGGCGTACAGTGAAACTTTTTGGTCAGGAAGTGAACCTTTTAACCAGTGCCATTGCACGTATGAATATGTTTCTCCATGATATTGATGATTTTCACATACAACGCGGAGATACACTGGCAGAACCAAAGTTTCTGGATCTGGACAGACTTCAACAATTTGATTTGATTTTTGCCAATCCCCCTTACTCCATCAAAAAATGGGATCGGGAAAAATTTGGTTCAGATCCCTATCAGCGAAATGAATTTGGCGTTCCACCCCAGGGTTGTGCTGATTATGCCTTTTTTCAGCATATTATCAAAAGTCTTAATCCAAAGACGGGCCGGGCAGCAATGCTCTGGCCCCATGGTGTTTTATTCAGGGATTCTGAAGCCCATATCCGAGAAAAGATAATTGAAGCAGATTATATTGAAGCCGTGATTGGGCTTGGTCCCAACCTTTTCTACAATTCACCCATGGAAGCCTGTGTGGTGGTTCTTAGAATGAACAAACCCAAAGAGCGGAAAAACAAGATAATTTTTATCAATGGGGTCAAACAAGTCACCCGGGAACGGGCTTTTAGTTCGCTAAGTGAAAAAAATCTCGAAAAGATAGTAGGGGCTTACTTTATCCCCAAAAGTCATGAAGACATTGCCCGAATGGTGGATATTACGGAAATCCGGGAAAATCTGCACAACCTTTCCATTCCTCTATATGTGCATAATGGATCACCAGAAGATAGTCAGGATCTTACCACCACAATTGAAGCATGGCAGATCGGCCGGGTAGCGCTGAAGAAGCAGACAAAAAAACTCTTTACTGCCCTTGCAGAACTCGGGTTTAAACCATAAGGATATGGTAGAAGGATAAAGATAAGATGAATAACAAAAATAATGACCGAAAACAGAGAAATTTAAAATCCCGCAAAGATGTTATTCTGCCTGTTCCTGTTCCAGAGAGCCTGATGCCCCAAAGCTATCCTGCATTTTTGGGGAGTCTTAAAAAACGGATTCAACAGGAACGTCTTAAAGCAGTCTTGTCGGCAAATACCGCTCTGGTGATGATGTATTGGGATATTGGAACCTCTATTCTTCAAAAGCAGCATGATGAAGGCTGGGGAGCTAAAGTCATAGACCGGCTGTCCCACGATTTAAAAGATGCTTTTCCTGAAATGGGCGGATTTTCACCACGCAACCTCAAGTATATGCGGGCATTTGCAGATTCCTGGAAAGACCGGAAAATTGTGCAACGCACCGTTGCACAAATTCCATGGCGCAGTAATATAGCCATTTTGGATACATTGAAAGATTCAGATCAACGCTTGTGGTATGTTCAAAAAACAATTGAAAATGGCTGGAGTAGAGACATTCTGGTTTTCCAAATTAAAAGCCGCCTGCATGAACGCATCGGCCAGACCACCAACAACTTTGATATCGCTTTGCCTCCAATGGATTCTGACATGGCAGATCAGATTTTCAAAGATCCCTATGTGTTTGATTTCCTCGGTACTGCAACACCCCGTCGTGAGGCAGAACTTGAACAGAAACTGATGGATCATCTTGAAAATTTTTTGTTGGAACTGGGGCAGGGCTTTGCCTTTGTCGGACGGCAGGTTCACATGGAGGTGGGTGAAGCTGATTTTTATATTGACCTGCTCTTCTATCATCTGAAACTTCGGTGCTATGTAGTCGTAGAGCTTAAGGCCGGAAAATTCCAGGCAGGTCATGTCAGTCAGCTTAACATGTATATGAATATTGTGGATGACCTGATGCGCCATCCTGAGGATAAAAAAACCATTGGCCTTCTGCTGGTGAAAGAGAAAAATCAAACCCTGGCCAAGTATGCGCTTCAAGGGTACACCAACCCCATCGGAGTGGCTGAATGGGAAAAGCAGATTACCAGTTCATTGCCCAATGAACTCAAATCCAGCCTGCCCACGGTGGAGGAAATCGAACAGGAGCTTGACAGGAAAGAACACAGCCTGGATGGGGAAATATAATATGGCAATCCGCTTAAGCAAAGAGAAAATTCAAGCCGGGTGGCAGGTTGTTAAATTCGGGGAGATTGCCAGAAACATATCGGAAAGAGTAGCGCCTTTAACTACAGATCTTGAAGTTTATGTCGGGCTTGAACATCTTGACCCTCAATCGCTCCGTATTACCAGGCAGGGTGTACCTGCAGATGTCAAAGGACAAAAGCTTCGCGTCCGCCCTGGTCAGATAATCTTTGGAAAACGCAGGGCCTATCAGAAAAAATTAGCTGTAACTGATTTTGACGGCATCTGTTCTGCACATGCCATGGTACTTGAATCAGTTCCCGGAAAAATTATCCCGGAGTTACTGCCATTTTTTATGCAGTCTGACATGTTTATGGATCGGGCGGTTGCCATTTCTGAAGGCTCACTTTCACCCACAATCAAATGGAAAACATTAGCGATCCAGGAATTTCCATTGCCGCCGATTGAACGGCAGAAAGAAATTTTTGAGGTGCTTGAGAAAATTGAAGAAAACGATAATATTCTTCACGAATTGATACAGAGCACTATTTTTATTCAAAAAGTTACAAGGCAAAAATTGCTTTCAATCGATACCACAACAAAAAATTCGCTTACTACTTTGGGCTATATTTCAAAAATAGTTATGGGACAATCACCTAAAGGTAGTGAATACTTGGATAAACCGACTTCGAAATCGTTGCCACTATTAAATGGACCTACTGAATTTGGAAGGCATAATCCAGCTCCAATCCAATATACAGAATCTATAACAAAAATTGCAGAAAAATCAGATATTCTTTTTTGTGTAAGAGGGAGTACAACAGGTCGAATGAATGTTGCAGATCAAGGGTACTGTATTGGTAGAGGCCTTGCGGCTATCAGGGGTAAAGAAAAACTTGCATCAACTGGGTTTGTTCGACAAATACTTTTCCTTGTCAAAGAAAAAATATTCGAACAAGCGAAAGGATCTGGTTCCACATTTCCAAATATTTCATGTGATGCATTAAAAAAGTGGCCCATTCGATCTATTTCTGTTCAAGAACAAGATCTTATAACAAATGGTCTCTCAAATTTAGAAAATGTATTGTTTTCTTTGGAACAAAAAAAACAGTTGTTGGCAAAAATTAAACAACAGATTTCTACTTTTTATCTATTCGGTCTGGAAGGGGTAAATGAGCATTGAAGAACAATAAATGATTAAAAACGTAATTTATTGAGATTACGCAGTTACTCGAATAATCACGATTTAAACTGGAATTGCATTTCAAGAACAAACAATATTCTAAATGCGGATGGAGGATAATATGGATGGTTTTTCAGCGTTAATAAAAAATATCCCTTGGGATACGCTACCGCCTTGGGCTGTAATTGCTGCTATCATAATCTTTGTAAGTGGTATTTGCCTATGGAGTTGGATTAGCCAGAGTAAAAAGGTGGAGACGAAGGTAGATATCGGTGATGGCAATGAAGGATTGGACGCAGATGTATCAAAGAATTCAGAAGTGAAGGTTGGTAGCAAGAATAAGGGTATTAAATTAAAGATCGGGGGGAAGAGATGACCAGCGATACCCCTTCCGCATCAGCGAGTATCGGGGATAATAATACCAATGTTAATATTGAAATAAACCAAAGCCTCGGACCTTCCCTTGAAACAGATCTATCATCTGCGATTAAAGATTTAGAGGAAGATATCGAACAGTATAATTTATCTGAGGTATATACTCAAAAACTTGTTCAAGCGGAACAAATTCTTAAAAAAATCAATTTGTCTAAAGTTTTGGATATAATGGATTGCAGAAGGAAACCTCACTCGCACGACCAAAAAATCCGAGCCCTATTAAGTTTTTTAATAAATGCTATGATTATCGATGACCACTTTGAAGCACCCAATATAAAAACAATGAAAACCGTTCTAAAAAGCCAACCGTCATGGTTATTTCAGATCCCTAGAGGAGAAGCCGAATGCTTATCTCTTCATTTAACAAAAATTATTAAATTATTTGGGAAAATACCAGATTCGGAAATTAAAAATGGTACAATATTTCTATCAAAACTTAAACAGGAAGTAGCGTGTGAAGATTGTGTTGGAAAAGAATTGGACACGGATTTTATCCGTGGAGTTCTTCGTGATTGGTCCCTCGGGCAAACAACTGTTTTTGGAAATCATATTATAGAAGATTACTTTGCACAAATTGATGCACGCTCCCTTACAGCAAAATGTGGTAACTGCATTTCAAGTGTTCAAGAAACAGAAAAAGCGAAATCCTTATTTGAGGTGAACAATGAAGGTATCTAAAGACTTAATATGTAAAGCTTTGCGAGATAGTAAGTTTGAGAGCCTTGCAGATAGTGTGGATGCAGGGATTGACAATATTGATTTACTAAACGGGTGCCTAATTTTAATTAAATCTTTCAAAAAAATTAGCAATCTTAGAGAAGAATGGGATAACGTTCAGACGATTGTGGCCGCTGCAATTCAGGCAAATATGGAGTTAATAGGCCTGGATTCTTCTATTGCCTGGGATATGTATTTGGTATTTTTTTGTGAAGAACCTGTTAATCATAAGTTAATGCAAGATATTGAGCGGAATAAATTCTGCTGTAAGAAATATGTCTTCCAAATTCATCCTGATCAGAACCATTGGGAGGTAATAGAAGATAAAATACCATTGCTGTACAAATGGCCTCAAGACGCTTCAGGCGCGTTTGTTTCATCCGGCGGGAATGTTAAACGTGTGTGTGAAAAGCTTGCTGAAGGAAATACCACAGCACTCAGTTCCATGATGCTTGCCGAAGAAGAATTTATCGACTTGCCTGCCACTGAAATTTTGAAACGGTTAATGGATTGGGAAGATACTGCAACCGGTGGAGGAGACAGTCGTGAGTAACTATAAGATAGATAAACTTAAGGTTGAAAATTTTCGTGGATTTAGCGGTTCAAAAGAATTCTCTATTGAATCAGATCGACCAGTGGTGCTTCTCTATGGAAACAATGGATTCGGCAAGACTTCGTTCTTTGATGCTGTTGAATGGGGGCTGACCGGAAAACTGGCAAGATATGAAGGTAGCTCGAAAGAGCGCAATGAGTATATAATGTTACGAAACCAATTTGCCAGTAATTCAACAAATCCGTCGAAGGTATCCATATCTCTCGACCAAGGAAATAGGTTAACACGAACCGTTCGGCAAAGAGGTCAGGGTGATTATAATGAAGGAAACCTGAACGAAAATTTAATCAAACAGTTAGTGAGACAGAAATGGGCAGGAGTTGTCGATTTTGGACATGCCTTTAGCCTATCTCATATACTAACGCAGGAACTTGTCAGTAGTTTTATTAGATCGACCAAAGATACTGAACGTTATGCTTCAATAGTCTCTCTGTTCGGTTTGGACGGTTACGCTATGTTCGATCCAAAATTTAATGAAATTTCAAAAGCTGCAGAACAAGAGCTTGAAAAAATCAACAACGAAACAGAACGTAAAACGATCGAAATTATTCGCAACAAAGAATTTCTGACCAGTGGCGATATTGATGGGAATGCCTTGCGGGCTGAGTTGGCAAATTATCTTTCCGTTAATATGCATGCATTGCCGGAACTCAAGGAATTATTATCCGGCACGCAAAAAAGAAATTCTGATTTGGCCAGCAATTTGGAAGTATTGAAAGCTGATTTGCAGGGGGTTTCTTTTTTAGAGCAGAATTGGCAAAGTGGTCTGGGCAATAATCAAAAGATTATAGCATTGGGAAAAACACTTGAAGAATTGCCAATACTAATGGAATCATGCAACTCGTTGGCTGCATGCCAATGGATTATCAGTTCGAAAGAAGCATATCTTAAATATAGTAAGGAAAAAAATGCAGAATCGCGATTGGAAGCTGAGTTGAGCGTTTTAATTCAATCGCCAGAAGGGCGGTTATTACAGGTATCTGCTATTGATACTGATGGTGATATTACGCCATTGTATGTTTTGGGTTCTGCATTGGGCGGAAATGTTAAGGAACAGATTGAAAAATTGAAGGGTATTATCAATAGTCGGAATGATAAAAAATCTGAATTAGAGAAGGTTGAGCAGATAGTAGCCGCCAAACTCGGACTTGAAAAAAGATTGATACAATTGGCAAAGGAATTTTTTGTTGATAATCCAAATGCTAAGCATTGTCCGGTATGTAACAATGTTATTGATGCGAATAGCCTGCTCAACGATCTTCAGGCAAGGATTGCTCAAGACAGCAGCGACTTCTTCAAAGAAGCTATCGATAATCGGACCAAACTTCAGGATGAGCAGTTTCAATTATCCGATCAAATTCGAACCATTACTAAGTCTGTCATTGACTCACTTAATGCTGCCCGATTGCAGGCTGCAAAAAAACGAGAAGAATTACAAAAGCAATTAGATATTGCAAAGAAACTGAGTGAAACTGGCAAAAATATTGAAAGCTGGCTATCTTACTTAAAGATTGATATCTCTCAAATTGATATGACCAGTTCTCAATTAAAACAGACTATTCAAGCATCTCCAGCCTTTGTGAAAGATCAATTCGGCAAGGATTTTTATAAAAATCGTCAAGATAATTTAACCAGTGAGTTAGAATCTCTTCAAAAACAAAATGAATATTTCAATCAACTTGTAGCGACGTACAGTTTAACTTCTGCTGAGGAAGTCTCGCAGAAAAAGAATGACCTGAATATACAAAACAAGGATTTGCTGAAACTGAAGGCGAGTTTGAGTCGTGTACTTGAAATTATTATTAATTTACAGAAAGATGATAGATGTAATCTTGCCCGGAACAGAATCATCGAATTGGAGAAGGAAATATATCCATTGAAAGAAATGGTTCAGAAGTTGAAGTTAATACCTCAGCATTGCAAAGACCTTAAGCAGAAATCTCGTAATTTGATAAAGGAGGACACTCGAAAATTACTTGATGCTTATGGCACAACAATGGATGAAATTTATTCACACCTTAACCCTCATTCTTATTTGGAGAAACTTGATTTTCGTATTGATGATAATAATCCGAGCAATAACAGGCTGATTCTTGAGGTGTTTCAGCGAGATGGGGACATCAAAATGAACCCAACTTATACTTTTAGTTCATCACAGACTAACGTCGTTGCTATTAGTATTTTTTTGGGTATTGCGCTTCGCCAGCAGTGGAGCGCTTTTAATGCTCTGTTTCTTGATGATCCAATTCAGAATATGGATGATATCAATGTTCATTCATTTGTAGATATTATTCGTTCTGTAATCCGGGATACAGATAAGCAATTTTTCATATCAACGCACGATGAGAGAGTTTTCAATTTTATGAAAAGAAAATTCAGAGAATCTGCTCAAGTGTTTCATTTCACAGGCTATGGTGAATTTGTTAAGGAGCTTTGTTAATATTATGACCTTCAACGAGATGAACACCATCGAACATGCTCTTCGAGATCATCTGTGTGGAATGGTGAAAGAAGAAGATAAAAGTGTGAAAAGAGATAGTTTTGAAGTCAGTGAAGATCCTATGCCCTATGACACATCCGTCAAGCCTCAGGCCTCTTCATCCTTCTTTCCGCCATGGAAATTTGTTCATGGGGAGAATCTTATCCTGCATGGTAAACAACCCCAGGATGTGTTTGTTGATACCTGGCTCAAGGAATCCTTGTGCCGGTTGAATAAACCGCTAGCTGCCAATCCCGATCTGGCTGACGAGGTGATCCACCGCATGCGCGGGGTGTTGCTGGAGGCCAGTTACAGCGGGCTTGTCCGGGCCAATGAATTATTTTTGGACTGGTTGCTGGGACGGGTTTCCATGCCATTGGGAAAAGATGGGGAGCATATCACCATCCATGTGATTGATTTTAATAGACCTGAAAATAATCATTGTGTTCTCAGTCAACAGGTGCAGTTTACTGGAACACGGGATGCTTATTTTGATCTGGTGTTTTATGTAAATGGACTTCCCCTGGTGGTGGGTGAAGTTAAAACACCAGTGCGGGATGCCATCAGTTGGCAGGATGGTGCCGTGGATTTTCTGGGCGGTCAGAAACACTATTGGCAAAACCAGAAAGCGTTTTTTGTGCCCAATCTGCTCTGTTTTGCATCTGAAGGAAAGACATTTTATTATGGAGCGATTAATGCCCGCTTTAAGAATTGGGCACCCTGGCACAGCACACAAGAGCGGGATGAGATACCTCAAGATATGCGAACGGTATTAAATAGCGCAGAACGCTTGCTTAATCCAAAGGTCTTGCTGGAAATTCTGCAATCCTTTGTTATTTTTTCAACTATCAGGCAAGGGAAATATACTTATAAGAGCAAAATCCTTCCGCGTTATCCACAATACGAAGCAGCCAAGGCCATTGTTGAGCGGGTAAAGGTTCAGGATGCCAAACAGGGGCTGATCTGGCATTTCCAGGGTTCGGGTAAATCCCTTCTCATGCTTTTTGCCGCTCAAATGCTCAAGGCAGACCCGGAGCTGAAGAATCCCACCGTGGTTGTGGTGGTTGACCGGGTGGATCTGGACAGCCAGATCAATTCCGTGTTTAACAATGCAGCCGTTAAAAATGTAACACCGGTTAAATCCTGTAATGCGCTGGCTTTAGAGCTAAGACAGGATTCAAGGCAGATCCTTATCACCACTGTATTCAAGTTTGATGAAGTTCAAATTGATGCAGACAATGCTGACGGTCTTAATCCCCGGAATAATATTATCGTTCTTGTGGATGAAGCCCATCGGACCCAGGAAGGCAGTCTTGGGGAAAAAATGCGGTGGGCTTTGCCAAATGCCTTTTTCTTTGGCCTTACTGGGACGCCCATATCCGGGCTGGAACGAAATACGTTTAAGCTGTTTGGTGCGCCCAATGATCCCGGGCGATACCTGAATCGATACTCCTATAAACAATCCATCCGGGATAAAGCTACCTTGCCGGTCAAGTTTGAACCGCGTCTGGTTGAACTGCGGATTGACCGGGAAACCATTGATAAGGAATTTGAAGAGCTTGCCAAACAGAATAATCTGAGTGAAGAGGAGAAAGCCTATATTTCTCAAAAGGCCGGTAAACTCTCAAATCTGCTGAAAGCCCCAAAGCGGATCACGGCCATTGCCGATGATATAGCCGGGCATTACCAGACCCATATTGAACCTAAGCAGTTCAAGGGCATGGTCGTGGTGTATGACCGGGATGCTGTGGTGATGATGTATTATCTTCTGGCCGCTCGTCTTGGCAAAGATGCAGTGGAAGCCGTCATGAATATTTCCCAGGGCACCATTGAAAATGAGATGGATGAGAATGGCAAGCCCAGGAAAATTTCACCGGACTGGCTCAAGTGGCAGAAACTGGATCTTCCTTTAGAAAAAGAGGATTTTAAGCGCTGGCAGGGGATTGATGCCAGCCCCGAAGTTCAGGAGCGACTGCTGGATCGGTATCGGGATGCGACAGACCCATTGAAAATTATCATTGTCACGGCAAAGCTTTTAACGGGTTTTGATGCGCCGATCTGCTATTGCATATATCTGGATAAGCCGCTTCGGGATCACTCTCTGTTGCAGGCCATGTGCCGAACCAACCGTCTTTACAACGACACAAAAAAATATGGTCTTATTATCGATTATCTCGGGGTTTTTGAAAATGTGGCCAATGCGCTGGATTATGATCCCAAGGAAATTGAGGGGGTTGTTGAGAGTATTAATGCTTTTAAAGCGCTTTTCCCTGAAGCCATGCAAAGATGCCTGGATTATTTTCCAGGTGTGGATCGCACGATTGAAGGGTATGAAGGTTTGATCGCTGCTCAGGACTGCCTTGTGGGCAACGAAAAAAAAGATGCTTATGCAGCCCAGTTCAATATACTTAAACGGTTCTGGGAAGCAATCGCTCCGGACCCTTGTTTGAATGCCTTTCGACGGGATTACCGCTGGCTTGCCCAGATTTTTGAGTCCATAAAACCAGTGGGTGGGCTGGGGTCTTTGCTGTGGGAGTCTTTAGGACCGGAAACCATCCGGCTGATCCATGAACATACAGATATCGAACGTATCCGGGATGATATTGATGAGCTGGTCATGGATGCAGAATCCGTGTTTGAACTGACAGAAAAAGAACGAAAAAAGAAAGCCAAAAAGCTGAATCTCTCACTCATGGCCAAGATTCGTTCTAAAAATGATCCGCGTTTCGAAGAACTGGGGAAACGTCTTGAACGTTTGAAAGAAAAATACGAGGCTGGAGTTCTCAGCAGTCTTGAATGGTTAAAGGAACTGCTGGATGCGGCCAGACAAATGGTTCATCTGGAAAACGAAACCCATGAAGACGTGATCCCGGATGACAAACAGGCGCTGACACAAATCTTCCTGGAATTAAAAACCAACACAACACCGCAGATTGTTGCCAATATTGTGGAAGACATAGACAAAATTGTACGTGCGACCCGGTTTGACGGCTGGCAGAATTCCATAACCGGTGAAAGAGATATCCAAAAGGTGCTCCGCCAGACCTTGTTTAAATACAAATTGCATAAGGAGCAAGAACTTTTTGAAAAGGCCTATGGTTATATACGGGAACATTATTAGATAAAATTATTTTTATGGAGGTGTGTTATGGAAAAAAAAGTCCTTGTCCCTGTGGCCCAGGGTACAGAAGCAATGGAAGCCATTACCATTATTGATGTTCTCCGCAGAGCAGGTGCAAATGTCATTGTTGCATCTGTGGATGAGATTAATATCAAGGCATCAATGGAAATTGAATTTAAGGCAGATAGACTGATCAAAGAGTGTATGGATGAGCAGTTTGATTTGATTGTCCTTCCGGGCGGTATCCCCGGAGCCCTGAATCTTCGTGATTCAAAAGACCTTGAGATTCTTTTGAAAAAACAGTCGGAACAGCAAAAATATTATGGTGCCATATGCGCATCTCCTGCCGTTGTCCTGCACCATTATGGCCTGGTAACTCCTGGTCGTGTAACCTGCCATCCCGGATTTAAGGATCAGATTGATAATGGTAATATTGTTGAAGCAAGTGTTGTTGTGGATAAAAATTGTATCACAAGCCGGGGAGCCGGCACGTCCTGCGATTTTGCGTTAACCCTGATTGAGCTTCTGTATTCCAAAGAAAAGAAAAAAGAAGTGGCCCAGAGCCTTGCCCTGATGCTGGATTGAACGTAACTTGGAGGTGTTATTCGTGTCTGTGCTTTCACCTTTTGGTTTCAATAATTCTTTTTTCATGGGTGTAAATATTAAACCGGTTGTTCCTTGCAAATCCAATAATGGTCAGCCCTGCCCTGTCGGCTAATTTAACGGCACAAAGGGTAGGGGCGGCATTGGAAATAACAATGGGAATGCCGGTTTTAATTATTTTGCCGATAATTTCAAGGGACATTCTGCAGCTGATGGTTGCGACCTTATCTTTGGTCTCAATCCCCTCTAAAAGAATATCCCCGGCAAGCTTGTCAAGGGCGTTGTGTCTGCCAATGTCCTCATAATAGGCGAGCATTTTTAATGGAGTGCACAGGCCTGCGCTGTGCAGAGCACCAGTCTTGTGGAACAGCTCTGAATGATCCCAGTGAAGTTGAATCAAAGACAGAACCTGATCATAAGTAATGGTGAAAAGATTTTCGGGCTGGGCGAGCGGGGATGAAAAAGGCTCTGTCTGCTCCTGTAGCAGTGTCCCGCCGGAGGACCCTTTAATCTGAAGGCCGTTTGTAAACTGGATTAATCTTTCCTGGGCCAAGGTGTCCAGAGTGATATGGCATTGTTTTTTTGTTTTAAGAAACGCAATGGTCTTTATCTCTGTTTTTTTTTCAATAATGCCCTGGGTAAATAAAAATCCTGCAGCAAGAGCCTTTGCATCTGTCATGGAGAACACCATCTGAAAGGCTTTTTTTTTATTGATAAAGATTTCAAGGATATCTTCATCAATAATATCATCTTTCATCAGAATTTTTTTATTATCTTTAATCCTTATGATATCAACATTTTTGACGATATGTTCGCTGTCCAAGTGTTTCTCCAATCAAGCTTCAGGTGGGGTTTATGTGATGTGTTGTCATTCCATGAATATTGTTTTTTTTGCCAGGGGTTTGCGCGGTGTTTTTGCAGCCTGCACGGCAGGTTTTCCCAGACAGACAAATGCCAGGGGAACTTCGTTGTCATCAATATTTAAAAGCGCTTTGACAGACTTTTTATCAAAAAGTGTGAACCAGACACTCCCAATCCCCAGCGCATGTGCGGCCAAAAGCATGTTTTGAATGGCGGCAGCACAGGCATGCTGATAGGCCACTGGTCCGTCCTCATGGAATTGGTCTACCCCGGATTTGGTCTTGTCTCCCGTCACAACAATGATCACAGGCGCTGTTTTTAAAAATTTGACGGAATACTTCTCAAGCCATTTCCACCCGCTTATTTCAATCGCATTTGCCTTACATTTTTGTGCATCCTCGAACAGGTGTTCTTTAACTATAGGGCTTTTAATCACGATAAAATTCCAGGGCTGGCTGTTCAAAGGCGAAGGCGCCATTATTCCGGCGTCAATGATTTTTTCAATCACCTCTTTTTCAATAGCATCGCCTAAAAAATCCCTGAAGCTTTGTCTGGTTTGAATTGCCGTAAACAACTCCATCTGGTTTCTCCCTTTTTATATTTAGTGTCTGACCGAAAACCCCGAAATATAGTTTTCTAATTTTGGTTAGAGATTTGCAACTATCCGAGATTGTTTTCTGTTTTTAACTTAAAACTTAAACCCTAAAACTTAAAACCTGCTAAGCGGTTCAAGTCTTTTTTTCTGTTTTTCTTCGCTCATCATCCCGGACTTCGCGACGTAAGAGCTTGCCGACTTTTGATTTGGGCAGCATATCACGGAATTCAACATATGCCGGCACTTTATAGGATGCAAGGCGTTCACTGCACCACCGGATCAGTTCAACACCGCCGACACCTCTTGCATCTTCCTTGAGAACCACAATGGCCTTGATACGTTCTCCCGTCTTTTCATCGGGAACTCCTATGACACAGGCATTAATAACAGTGGGATGATCCTGCAGCACGGCCTCGATCTCAGAAGCTGATACTCTGTATCCTTTGTGCTTGATCACATCAGCCGATCTTTCCATGTAAATCAGTTCACCATCTGGTTTACAGCTGACATAATCGCCCATCCTGCAATAGATTTTGTCATTGACCTTTACATAGGTTTTCCGGGTTTCATCCGGTTTTTCATAATACTCTTGTAACGCATAGGGCGAGGTGACAAAAAGTTCACCGTTTTCCCCTTCTTCAACACATTCCAGGGTAACCGGGTCCACCACAATACATTCCCGGCTTTCCAGAGGATACCCGATGGAACCGGAAGAAGGTGGAGTCCCTATTTTGCTGTAGGTCACGTGTCCCACTTCTGTAGAGCCGTATACCTGGTATATGGGAAGATCATATTTTTCTTTGAACCGATTCATGACCTTACCCGGCAGCACATCCCCTCCGCAGAAACAATAGGTCAAAGATGACAGATCATACTGGTCCAGGCGGTCATTTTCCAGGATCATCCGGTACAGGGCAGGGACCCCTAGAAGCCACCTGACTTTATATCTTTCGATGGACTCTAAAATGGCATCCACCTGGGGCTGTGGCATGAGTACGACCATGTTGCCCTTATTTAAACCAATGGCCATGAAAAACCCAAGGGCCATGATATGGAAAAGCGGATTAACGGCAATATAGACGTCTGTGCCTTCTTTTAAATGATCCCCTGCCACGTCATTAGTTACATTGTTGATATAGGATGTGGAGCCGATATGATTGCCAGGCACGCCCTTGGGAAACCCCGTAGTTCCACCCGTGTAAAGAATATAGGACAGGTCAGTGGCAGGATCAATCTTTACGTCCTCTGTCAAAGGCTCTGCTTTAAGGATGGATTTAAAGGAAAAAATTTTTTCGTCATAATTCACCATGCCATTGGGAACCTTGTCAAACAAAAGGCCCAGGGCCCTTTTCCATGTTGGCAGAAGATCTACAAGATTGGTCACAATGGCCTGTTTTAAGCTGGTACTTGCAAAGATCTCTTTTACATAACCGAAATTGGTATCCATGCAGATAATCGTCTGGGCCCCTGAATTATTGATCATATATTCTATTTCATGGGAGGTGTAGATCGGGGAAACAGGAACCAGGACTGCCCCGGCCCTCTGGATGCCAAGATAGGCAACCACCCACTGGATGCAGTTGGGGATATAAAGAAGCACCTTGTCACCTTTTTGCACCCCTAATTTTCTCAAGCCCCCTGCAAATTTCCGGCTCAGGTGTTTCAGACGTCTATATGTAAACCGTTCGCCCAGATACAGAACAGCCGTGTTTTCCGGATATTTTTCACTCATCAGATCAAATCTTGAAAAGGAGAGTTCCTTTTCAAGCGGTATGATATTTTTCGTCATTTAGGATGACTCCTTTTTTTATGAAATACCAAAATATGCAGACTTTACATCTGGATTATCCATGAGTTCGTCCCGTGTTCCTTCCATGACAGCCGCCCCGTTTTCAAGGATATAGGCATAATCTACAATGGGAAATACTGGTCTTGCATATTGCTCGGCTACGATAATGGAGATTTGGGTTTCCTCCTGGATAACTTTGGTGGCTTTGATCAGGGTAGACTGCATCAAGGGACTTAATCCCAAAAGCGGTTCATCCAGCAAAAGAACCTTGGGCTGGGCCATCAAAGCCCTGCCGATGGCCACCATCTGCTGTTCCCCGCCGCTTAGAAATCCGCCCAGACGGTTCTTAAGTTTCTGCAGGGCAGGGAACATATTCATAACATAATCAAGGGTGTATTTTGCCTGGGCCTTGGTGGCAAGGTACCCGCCGATTCTAAGGTTCTCAAGCACACTGCTTTCCTTGAATAATCGCCGTCTTTCAGGGCAGAGAATAATTCCGGCTTTTGCCCGGAGACTGGGTTTTAAGTCCATGACGTTCTGATTCTGAAATATGACTTCCCCTCTCAGGGTAATGCGTTCTCCTCCTGCCATCAATTCTTTTTTCTGGATATCCAGCATGATCCCGGATAAGGAATACATGAGCGTGGATTTGCCGGCAGAGTTTGCCCCGAATACACCAACGATCTGGTTTTCATCACATTTAATGCTGATATTGTTCAGGGCAATCATGTTCTCATAAAATACCATTAAATCGCGGGCTTCAAGCATATGTCATGACCTCCTCAACCTCTTCAGATCCAAAATAGGCTTCCTTGACCTTTTTATCTGCCATGACTTCAGCAGGGCTCCCTTCGATGAGTTTTTCGCCGAAATTTAAGACCATGACACGATTGGCCACCTGAAATAATTCCCTTAAGCGGTGCTCAATCATGACAATGGTAATGCCTTCGTCCTGAAGCCGTTCAATCAAGGGCACCATGGATGCAATCTCGCTCATGGAAAGCCCTGAAAACACTTCATCACAGATAATGATCTCAGGTTTGAGAGCAAGACATCTGGCAAGTTCCAGCCTTTTTAAGTAGCCTGTAGGCAGAGTGGATGTTTTTTTAAAGGGAATATAAGAATCTCTTTCAAACCCGATATCTTCCAGGATATCAATGGCAATGGTTTGCCTATTGCCAAGGTTCCCTCCACCCCGCCAGCCCCCGGTCCGCTTGGCCCGGGGGGAAAACAGCGGGATCACAAGGTTTTTATAGGCAGGCAGGCTGTAATAGGGGCGCATGACCTGAAAGGTTCTTGTTACCCCCATGTCGGCAATCTTGTGCGGTGGCCTGCCCGTAATATCGCGGCCTTTAAAAAAAACATTGCCTGAGGTGGGTTTTATAAAGCCTGTAATGGAATTAACAATGGTGGTTTTCCCTGATCCGTTGGGTCCGATAATGCCTAAGACATCTCCGGGAAAAACATCAAAACTGACATTCTTAAGTGCCTGGACACCACCAAATCTTTTGGAAAGTTGGTCCATTCTTAGAATAGGATCTGTCATATCTTTATCCTTCTTTCAATCATATCCGGGTCCACCTTTCAAACTGTTCATATTTTCTTTGCCCGAATTCCATGATGCCGCCACTTTTGAAAAGGATGAATCCCACAAGAATGGATGCATAAAATACAATTCTTAATGTTCCGAAATCCCTTAAGAGCTCTGATACAGGGACCAGGATCAGGCACCCTAAAATAGGTCCCACAAGTGTTCCTGACCCTCCGATAACCGTGGCAGCAATGGGCAGGATGGAAAAATCAAGGGCAAACTGCGAGATGCCCGACCACATGTAGATATGGGTGAGGCATGCCCCGGCCATGCATCCCATGGCTGAGGCGATGAATACGGCCAAAGCCTTGTATCGGGTAATGTTGATCCCGGAGGCCTTTACTGCCTGGTCATTGTCCATGATAGCCGTAAAGATAAGCCCCCGATCTGTTGTGACAAAACGCCGTAGGCCGAATAAAAAAATCAATACCATGCAGATCACAAAATACTGCTCTGCAAAGCTGGAAGCAAAACTATCAATTCCTATCAGCCCGTCAGTGCCCCCGAAAATATCAAAAGCTTCAATGATCCTTGCCATAAACAGAGGATACATCAATGTTACAATGGCAAAGTACACCCCTTTTAAGGGCAGGCAGGGTAAGAGCAGCAGTGTGCAGAAAGCACCGCCGATAATGGCAGCCAGGGGAACTGTGAGAAACGGGGGGATTGAAAAATAAGAATTTAAGATCCCGGCAATATATCCCCCTGTTCCAATGAAAAAGGCGCCTCCCAATGAGACCAGCCCCACATAATGGGCCAGAAAATCAAAACTCAAGGCCAGTATGGCATAAATACAGACAATTGATATGACCCGCTGCCAGTACATGTCTGGCATCAGAAACGGAAGGGACAGCATTCCTGCAATCAAAATAAACCGGGGCAGGGTCAAATAGGAAAGTTCCCTCCAGGACATTAACGCATAAAGTCCGTCGGATCTGACCTTGATCCCTCGATCTATTCTTTCTTTTCTTGATTCTTGAGTGCTCACTTTTTACACCCTCTCTTCCAGTTCTTTCTGCTGGCCGAACAAGCCGGACGGTTTCAGGATCAGGGTCAGGATAATGGCCAGTATGGCCACCACCATTTGAAAATGAGACCCGATAAAGACAACAGTCAGAATCTGGGCATATCCGATTATAAAGGCGGCAAAAAAAGCCCCCATCCAGGACCCCAGTCCCCCAACAATACAAACGGCAATGGACATGATCAGAACATGATACCCGGATTCCACCACAATATTGCCCAGGGGCAATATTAATGTGGCGGCAACGCCTGCAAGAACCGCTCCGAATCCCATGGCCAGCATGGCCATGAGATCCGAATCAATACCCAGCATCAGCGCAGCCCGTTCATCCTGGGCCATGCCCTGAAGGGCAAGCCCGATTCTGGTATGATGGGTAAACACCCATAGCCCTGCCACAAGCAGAATGCCGATAACCATCATGATCAGCCGGTGAAAATCCACGGGAACGTTGCCGATCATAAGGTATCCCTCCATGAACACTGGCAATGTATAGGTCATTCCCCGAAAGCCTCCATACCTTAAGCCTTCAAGGATGGCAAGCCCGATGGCATAGGAAGCAATGATTTCGGAAATGTTCATTCCCCTCACCCGTATCAGAACAAACCTATACATGAGAATTCCCAAACCTGCGTTCACACATAGGGAAAGAATAATGGCGATGAAATAGGGCAGTCCGATTTTATAAAATAAGGTCCAGGTGACAAACCCGCAGATAATATAAAGGGCCCCATGGGCAAAGTTGGGCACACGGCTGATACCATATACCATGGCAAAGCCGAGGCCCATCAGCGCAAGGGACACAGAGTTGATGGTCCCATAAACTAGAATTTCCATAAAAAAATCCCAAAATTAATTGTTGAACAAGGTAATTTTAAAAAATTAGTTTTA
>CALGRI010000379.1 GCA_937880875.1 uncultured Pseudomonadota bacterium | reverse complement strand
CGTGTCCCTTCGGTAAGCCTGCTTGAAAATCTTTCATGGGCATAATATTATCGATCCCGAAACAATTTGAAAGAATCTATGACTTGGTGCGCAACAGGACTGTGAGATTTTAAGAATGTATCAGGCCTATAAATATCGATAACATATAATATAGACAGATGCTGAAGTTGAAGTTGTCCCCGCACCGATAATTGAGTCAGGTACGGGAAAAAAAGATCCAGATAATTTAGGCTTTGATGGCGATGCTTGCCTCATAGTTCCAAGGCATCCACTGGGATGGCTCTTTAAACAGCTCAGCAGAATTTTTCTGAAGGGCTACGAGATAATCAAATGCATTAGTGTTCATCAAGTTACAGGTATGGATCAGGCTCATGAACATATCTCCAATGTAGGCACCATGTTCAGTTCGATAAAAAAGGGAGTTTTTCCTGTGCAAGATACAGCGTTTCAAGCCTTGTTCGCAAATATTGTTATCAAGAGGGGCTCCGGGAACCTTCAGAAATTGAGTCAGTTCCTTCCAGTGCTTGATCATGTAGGTGATCGCTTTACCGAGCCCGGAATTGGGCTCCACCAGCTTGTCTTGGATCTGGGTGTCGAGCCAGGAACGTAAAGCATTCATCTTTGGACCACTATGGACTTGGTGAAATGCCAGCCGCTGATCTGGTGTCATGTTCTTCTTTTTGGCTTTGGCATCAATATGATATACCTCTGCCAATATCTCAATGACATAGCGGCATTCATCCGGAAAACTTTCGATCACCTCTACAAAGCTGCGACGGGAATGGGTGAGACAATGACACAAAATAATGATAAATTCACTGGACATATTTCTTGAAAGGGCATCACACATTTGAATCGGAGGGTCCTTTTCTTTACCCCGCATTTCATAAAGGGAAGCGATGTTCTCTCCTGCATGATTACGGCCGGTATAGAAAATGGCAATCCTTTTACCTTCATCAATTTTGGAGATGATCCCCGATGTAAAGATCCCAGTACGCTCATCCTTGTCCCGTGTTTTGTTTTCCTGGATCAGGTCCAGGATTTTCATCGTGGTATCATCATTATGGAAGACTTCACCCTGGGCTGCCTGATATTTGAGTTCATCAAATGCCGGGTATATGAGATCTGCTTGTGCTTCTGTCTTTTCCCACTGGTTGGATGCTGGCAGGGGTATGCCCAGGCTTTCCTGGAGTTTTTCCAGGCGATACCAGGGAAAGCCGTAGCCATATTTCAAAATTGCCATCATAGCCCTGGCAGTTTCATCATAATATTTTCCGGTAATATTTTCTGGAGCCGCTGCAGTGAAAACCTCCCCGCACAGGTTGCAACGTAATTTTTCAAGTTCATAAATCGTTGCATCAATGGGGGGCTGGCCTTTCAGGTAAATGGCAATACCTGGTTTTTTTATTGGGTAGACCTTGCCGTTGAGGCATAGGGGACAAGAATCCTTGGGCTTAAGTTTTTCATGGGATATGAACTTTCGATCAGCTCCAGTATAGCTGGAAGCAGGTATTTTTCCATGCCCTTCTTTCTTTTTTTCAGGTTTAGGCGTGGGGGGTTTTTTATCCTTTTCTTCCGGCTCGTTATCCTTTAGGATCTCATCCTTTTTCTCCGTTTTTGGACCGAACAACATGGCAAGAAGCCGTTTTATGGATGTCGCTTTATTGTCCAGGGCCTGGCCGAGAGTTATGATGGCATCTGTCATGGATTTGATGATCTCGTAATCACCTTCCTGGAGCGCATTGGCTTTCACCCTTTTTAAAAGGGCATTGATCTCCTCCTCGCTCAACTGGATCTGGTCCATGGTCTATACTCCAGTCATCCGGTTGCGAAAGTCTTTGGTCAGGGGATACCCCCAGATTGCCTTGATGGATCTGGTTTTTATGTGTTTTTTCTCATTCTTTCCCCGTCCGGTGGTGTCGCCAACGTGGATCCAATTGGCAGCTTTATAACAGGTCCCGGAAAATCGTTCCGTGTCCACAAAGGTTTCAAGGAAATAAAGTGGATGATTATAAATCTTCTCCCAATCCCTAGAGATGTTTTTTGCCATGAGCCCCAAAAGATGGGAAGCCAGGTGAGGCACCTTGATCCAGGGCAAAATAAGGAACCGGCTGTTGTACGCTATATATTGAAGGCGTTGTGTCCGATCCTCCTTGTTCCATCCGATATATCTGTCTCTGGCACCAATATGACGGGGTGCCGACGACCATGAAAAACAGGCAATGGGTCTGTCTTGAACATACACCATGTATTTGAGCTGCTCACCCACGGGATGGCAATATCCCAGGTAGTGTTGGTGCTCAATCAGGCTATTAAAAACCTTTTCCTGGTCTGTCTTTTTAACCTGTCGTATTTTCAGGGGCCTTATCATGGAAAGATCAATCTCAAGCAGGGTCTGATCCACCTCTATTTCTGGGGGTGGGGTTCTGTTTACAAAAGGATTCTTGATCTTACGCTTTGGGGGCGGAAGGGTGATATGCCCCTCCCTGTGGAGTTTGAGCATGAATCCCCTGGCCACCATATCCCTCAGATTGCCGTTGGCCTGAACCCAGTTCCATGCCTTGCACAGCTCCTTGGACAGGGCATAACGGCTGGCATTGGGATTATTTGCCACCAGAGCATTGATGAAGTTGATATCTTCTTTTGTTGCGTTCTTGCCACGGTATGTGAGTATGATGTTATCTTCCATAGCCGGTTTGTATAGCACAATGATATTCTGAACGCACGCAAAAAATGCTGCATTAATGAAAAAATTACGCCGGGATTTTTCTCCACATGGGAGCTGCCTGTGTGTGAAAAGGGTCTCCGTTCCAGATCAACATTTGAAGCTCATGGGCATCCAGGCCTTTATAAATGCCTTGGCCCTTTGTCGGCCACCAGTTAAACCGGCCTTTAGACAGTCGCTTCTGACAAAGCCAAAACCCCTGACCATCGTAGCTAAGGATCTTAATAGAGGTTTTGCTGCGATTGAGGAATACGAACAGACAGCCTGTGAAAGGATCTGATTTTAAGACAGTTCGACATAAGGCAGCCATCCCATCGATACCTTTTCTAAAATCAACAGGCTCAACAGCTAAAAGAATCTTCATATGGGGAGTTATCTGAATCATATCTGTTGCCTCCAGAATGATTTGCAGATTTCAAAAATATTTGGGTCGGTCTTGCCCCGCAGGCACATCCTCATCTTTGCTCCGGTCGTGTCTTCCATTTCTATTATGCATTCTGAGACCGTTGGCGGTGAATCCAGTTCAAGCGCTATAAAAGAAGGAGTCTCCTCAGGTTTTACTTTAATGGCCCTTGGAAATTGCTGCTGCACATATTTTTTAAGAGCAGTCTGGTTCAGGTGCAATGTTTTGGAGATCGTATGTAGGCTATAATCCCCTATTTTAAAGACTTCTGCGGCTGCTTGCCATAATGAAGCCGGAATACGTTCTCTGCCGGCGGTTTTTGTTTTACGCCAGATTTTAAATTGCTGCTTGACCTCTTCCAATGCTGAAGCTGATTTGGTTGGTGGTGCTGAACTCATCGGTTCCTCCTATATGATCATGTTTGGAACCGATAATATCATTCTCAAAAAATTAAATCACGCAGGCCTACCGAAGGCACACTTATTAACTGGAATATGAAAGAATGGCTATAAATGGTGCACTTGGTTCATATATTGTAATTCAGACACTGAACATGTTGTGCCCGTGCCCGGATGGGGGAATATTTCAACTCT
>CALGRI010000378.1 GCA_937880875.1 uncultured Pseudomonadota bacterium | reverse complement strand
AAATTGCAAATGTCTCCATCCGGTCACCGTCAAGCTGCAATTATCAAACATTGTTTTTAATGATTCAAGAAGTGTGCCAGCCTGGGATGCTGAATTATTTTGAGTGAAGATATTAAACTGCATTAAAATATCTTCTCGTTCTTCTGAAAAATCAAGTTCATCATCGTCTGACACGGAAAAATAAACACAATAAGGAAAGGTATCGTTTTGGCTTGCAATATTGTGCCTTAACCTCCCGGATATGTCATTGTAAAATCCAGAAGTTGTGGTTGCGCTGAAATGATTATAGATGGCTGAAAATAAGCTGTTCATAGTTTACCCATATCAATATATCCATTTCCAAAAGATGCCTGTAAATTTAAATCATCCATAGTGCATCCTTCCGGTATTTCTACTTTAATACAAAAACATCCATCCCTTGGAGTTCTTATTGCAACACATTTTTTATTATTATAAATAAATTTCTCAGCAAAAAACTTTTCTTCATCTTCTCTCAAAATTTTTACATAATCAGGGATATTTTCTTTTCCTTTAAACGCATCTAAAATATCTTTTTTTGTAAAAGTTTTTATTCCTTCTATGCGTTTTTCAAGCCCTTCAATATCCTTATACTCTACATATTCCCCATCGTCACATTCCCACATTTCGGCATGTCCATGGTCTACCATGTTGTATCTTTTCATTGTTCTTGCTCCTTTTTCATATCTTATCCACCGCATCCTGATACATCTGATTTGCTTTCCGTTTATTTTTCCTTGCTGCTGGTCTCATAAACGGTTGTGCCATGTCCTTAAATGTTCCCATTTCTACAAAGCTTGCATGGTATGGTGGTTTCCAGTTTTTAGGCCCCTGGCACCATGCTAAATAACCACCATTTTTAAATTTAGACGGCTCAATATAAAACTGGCTCACAAGTCCATCTATCCCGTAGCCATAAGCGTTCTTTTTTGTGCCATAATCAGTGCTTGAATTTTTCTTTAATATCTTTTTTGCATCTTCCATTATGTTTTCAGCAACTTCCTTGCTGACTTTTGCACAAACGCTATTTGTTGCCTCTAAAACTTTTTCTCCAAACCATTCCATTTTAAAAGTCATTTTTCAGATATCCTCCGTCACAAGAAAATCCAAAGACTTATTTCTTTCATCATAATTAATCGGCGCACCCTTGATATTGAAAATCCTTGATCCAAAAACGATCCTGTGCTTTGAAGTTATCCCGGCCCGGTATCTTATCCTGATTTTGTTTGTGATCACTGATTCAAGTTTCATGGCGTCAAGCTGCTCTTTGGATGATAAGGGCATAATTGCGGCCGGTACGCTTGACATTCCTGTCACAGAACCCCAGGAACTGCTAAAGCCGCCAAGGCCATCTGGCGTTAAACTTTCGACCTGGATATCAACTCTATGTCTGAGTTTGCCAGCCCTCAAAAAACACCCCCAAATAATTTATAAGGAAAAAGCAAGGCTTCCCAGGTTCCAAGTTTTTTATGACCCATTGCATAAACCTCAGTTTCACGATTCTCAAAAAGGTCTGAAATGGTCAACTTAATAGCGTGTTTTATCATTGCCGGTACGCTTGCACCCGTTAAGCCATATCCACAAACAAATTCAACCGTTATTGGATTTGAAGGATAAAGTGTATCGGTTGGCCATGATTCATTATAGTCAAGCACGATCTGCCCGGGCTCGCTCTGAATATCAACAATATACTCCCCGCTACTCATGGTTGACTCAACCCCATCCTCATCCTTGTGTTTTACACTGGTCACGCTTTGAAGCCTACCAAATGGCAATTTAAAGAAGGTTCCTGAAGGCCATTGATCAAGGTATAAATACCATGTTTGAGTAATAAGCCGCCTGTGAAGATATTGCTCTGCCTGATCTGTGGCGGCTGCAATCAAACCTTCGATATAATCATCATGGAAAGTTTCAGATCCGATTTCACATTGTTTTTTAGCTTCATTTAATGTGATCGGATAAAGTACGGGCGCTGTCTTTAGTTTAAATTTCATCAATCATCCCCCGCATAAATTCTTGTAAAATCAAACTCACGGCCTGCAAAAGCCTGAAACTGTCTGCCGTCCTCCGGTATGGTTATTTCAAGTTTCATTATGCCAAATATCCCGTAAGTGTAATGAAATACACTATTCAATAACACCTTGAATAAATGCTGCAACATTACCTGCGCCTGCTTCTAAAACAAGATTTGTTGCTGCGGTCAGTTCCATCAAAGGATTGAAACTCCATTGCAAAGACGAATTTGCACCTATTGAGATGGGGCCGATTAAAGCAGTGTCAATTGTTCCCGGTACCGTTTCACCTTCCCCGATTGTAAAACTCAATGCACCTGCTGTTAGGTTGTTAAGTGTTATATGACGGACTTTGATTTTTTTGCTTGCCACCGCTGCAACAACTTGCTCAACGCCTGAAGCATCGGCGCTGGTTGCGTTCGCAATGAAGCCAACTTTAGCGGCTGGGTTTGTGACTGCTATTGCCATAATTTACCTCTTGTTAAGGGCGGGAGTTACCCCGCCGTGATTAAAAATTCATATTAAACAAGCGCCTCTGCATAAGCACCCTTTGACATCGGATAATAAAACAAATGGCCTGTAGCTGAAATTGTGGCCGCCTGAGTTGCAGTGCTTGCAAGCATGCCGATTGTTCCGGCTGTGTTTGCCCCGGCTGCTGTTTCTCCACCAACTATGTGAAGTTTTCCGGCAGCCTCAACATCTGTTAATCCTGCGCTGTCTGTCAATATTGCTGCTGTAGCAACCGCACCACCTACCCAAACAATCCGGCTATGGGCACCCAGGGAAGCAATACTTCCAGAATTGGCACACATGGCATTAAGTGCGATTGTTGGAGTTGTAAATGTGGTATTGAACATCACCACGGTTGCATTGGCATCGGCTGCGGCTGTGATTTCAATAAAAAGCTGAACCACTGCTATCCTGCCAACGATTGTGAAAAGTTCTGTCTGCG
>CALGRI010000377.1 GCA_937880875.1 uncultured Pseudomonadota bacterium | reverse complement strand
AAAAACGATCCCGCTCTGATGGTAAAAGCCAAAGACCGCTGGTATGTACCTGATCCAAATAAGTCAGGTGATCTGGAGAAGTTGCGTGAAAAAGCGTTACTCAAGGAGTTTGAAGGATACAAGCAAGCTAAGAAGAAACTCAAGATTTTCCGTTTAGAATCAGTTCGCACTGGATTTAAGAAAGCCTGGCAGGAAAAAGACTATGCTGTTATCGTGGCGGTTGCAGAGAAGATCCCCAATAATGTTCTTGAAGAGGACCCAAAACTCCTCATGTGGTACGACCAGGCCGTAACAAGAACAGAAGATAGTGGAGGAGGAATGCTATGAAAAGAGAACTAAATGTACCCATCAAATTGCGGCGTTTGGAAATCCAGAATTACAAAGGAATCGATGACCTTGTAATGGAATTCCCAATTCCAAAATTACCGGGAGATCCTGATATACTGGTTATGGGGAGTAAAAATGGACTTGGAAAAACTTCTATCATGGAGTGCTGTTCTTTGTTGCTTCTTGCTCTAAGTATTAGGGAGAATCGCTTCAAGCTTGCGGATAAATATTCAATGATGGATGTTCCAGATCTTTTAATCCAGGCGGGAGCTCAGGCAGCTAAAATTTCGGGTGATATTGTTATTGGTGAAGAAGCAATAACCTTGCAGATCAGAATAGATAGAAATGGCGTCGTAAAAATTACCGGTGAAAATATTCATGATATCATGATGGACAAGGGATTATATGATTCTGGTGCTGATACTGAGGATCTGATTAAGGCCATTTGCGGGTTATCAACGAATCCAGTGATAGAAAAGACGTTTTTATTATTTCATAGTTACAGAAAGGTTCAGGAAGGAAATCCTGAGCTTGGTATGATGGTTGGTGAATCCCAGAGAATTAGAAGAATGACGCCATTTAGGCGATATGATATGCCCATGAGTGCATTCAAACTTCAAATACTTCGTTCTTTAATGAATAAAGCAGAACTTTTTGAGTTAGCTGAAGACAAAGAGCCGGATGAAACAATAGATAAGTTAAATGAACTGGTTAAAATCTATGCCGGTGGAGTAATCAAAAAATTAAGACCTTCTGCAGACAATACGGTTGATATAAGGATCAGTGTTGGCAATGGAAAGGATTCCATGACATTTGATGGATTGAGTTCAGGTCAAAAAGAGATCATCTCTACACTTTTTTTGATTTGGTATCATACAAAAGGGAAGCCTTCTGTTGTATTTATTGATGAGCCAGAACTCCATCTGAATGCACAATGGCATAGAAGTTTTGTAAAAAGGTTGATGGAATTGTCTCCAGAAAATCAATATATCATTGCCACACATTCTGAAGATGTTATGGATTCGGTGGATGAAGACCGGCGTATCCTGTTGACCAATCATCAGGAGAATGCCAAATGGTAAGTCTCAAACGGGGTATTCGTCCTGAAGAAGTCCGTTTGCAAGGACAGCATGTTCTTTTTGTTGAGGGAAAAGATAAAAACTCTGTAGATCCAAAAGTCTTGAGCGAACTATTTGGTGCAGACACGATTAAAATTGAGCCGTTGGGACCTTCTTATTCAATAAAAAGTGTTGCCCAGGCATTATACGGCTATCATCCAACATATTATTTTCTGATTGATCGCGACTACCATGATGATGATTTTGTTGCACAATGCTGGAATAACTTCCCCGACCCGGACAAGTATAACTTGCTTGTCTGGAAAAGACGTGAAATTGAAAATTATTTTTTGGACCCGAATTATCTTTTCCAATCAAATTATCGTGAAGTCAGCCAGGAAGAGATTGAGAAAAAGGTTTTGGAATTCGCAAAAAATAGATTGTTTTTAGACGCAGCAAATCATGTTGTAATATCTGTTCGGGAAGAACTGAAAAGAAATTGGATTGATAAATTTTCAAATCCTTTAGATTTCCCATCAAAAGAGGAGGCATTGACAAAATTAAAGAGTGCAATTGAATTTGAAAAACACAAAACTGATGTTTGCCAAAAAGTTTCAAGTGAAGAAATTGAAAAACGGTTTGAACAGGTACTTGAAGAAATGACTGGAGGTTCTGACACATTAACGATAGGTCAGGGCAAATGGATGGAAATGGCCCAAGGGAAAAAGGTGTTATCGCAGATTATCAATTCAGGTTGTTTCAAAGTAGAGGCTTCTGATGGGTCAAATTTAAACGGCCAAGAAAAATTACACGCTGTTGTTAAAGATTTATTAAAGAAAGATGCTGATGTACAGCCTGACGATTTTCTTGAACTAAAAGATTTAATAAATTCAAGAATTAACGGGCCGAATTGAACGCGGGAAGTGGATACTCTTGGCAATACAGCGCTTTACCAAAAAATATGACAAAAGGATAGTGATTAAGTCTGTGACTAAGTGTGGTTCAAAAGATCTGCAACTTAGGCACATTGTGGTTACTAAGTTTGAGGTTTTGGTTGATTATGCATGATATCTGGCAATACAGCACGACACATAACTGCGCCTGTAAAATCATTGAAGAACAGCAGCTATGGGGGCAGACGATCTGTCGGATATGGCTCTCCAGTCAAAATGCTGTTGTCAGGGTTCCCAAAACAACATTAACGTCTCTGTCCGCAGAATCCGATCCTGATATCCAGCAATCCCAAATCACCTATATTGCTGCTGCAGCAAAGGTGGCCCAAGTGCTTGAGGGAAGTTTAAGTGCATCAGAGAATCATGTGCTGCTTGCGCCAATAGAATCAACTGTCATTCCGTTGCCCCATCAGATCCATGCCTTATCCAGAGCAATTTCCAATGACCGGGTGCGATATCTGCTGGCTGATGAGGTTGGGCTTGGAAAAACAATAGAAGCCGGTTTAATCCTTCGTGAGCTGAAACTTCGGGGTCTGGTCAGACGATGTTTGGTTGTTGCACCCAAGAGCATTGCAATGCAATGGGTTGCAGAGATGAACACGCATTTTAATGAAACCTTTGCGCTGATAAATCCAGGGGACCTTGATGCCTTGGAACGATTAGAACGGCCGGAACGACTGTTTGATACCGCATCATCTTCGGAATATAATCCATGGAAAAGATTTCCCCAGGCAATTGTAACCCTTGATGCGGTCAAACCTTTAACCAAACGTCGCGGATGGTCCAAAGAAAAAATACATGCCTATAATTTGAATCGATATGAAAATCTGGTGCATGGACAATGGGATTTGATTATTGTTGATGAATCTCATCGACTGGGTGGAAGCACAGATCAAGTGGCAAGATTTAAGCTGGGTCAAGGTCTTGCAGAAGCCGCCCCATATCTGTTGTTGCTTTCCGCAACACCGCATCAGGGTAAATCAGATGCCTTTGCCAGGTTGATGAGTCTGCTGGACCCAATGACCTTTCCTGATGAAGAAAGTGTCACCCTGGATCGAGTTTCAGAATTTGTGATCAGAACGGAGAAACGCAAAGCGGTTACAGCTCAAGGAAAACCTCTTTTTATACCGAGGACCACCAGGACCCAGAAGATAAACCTGCAGGAGAACAATCGCCAGGTTCTACTTTATGAAGAGGTAACAGCCTATGTAAAGGAAGGGTACAACCAGGCAATCAAGGATCGAAAACCGCACATCGGTTTTTTAATGGTATTGCTTCAGCGTATCGTCACCTCCAGTACCCACGCGATCCGATGTACCCTTGAACGTCGGTTGAATGTGCTTGAAGACTTGAATTCTCAGACAAGGGCAATTGATGAAGATGATTTGGATTTATTTCCGGAATTAGATGGACAGGAGTTGCTGGAACAGCTGATCGAAGTAAATGAACCCGGACGGGTCGCTGAAATAGAGCGGGTTAAATTTTTGTTGTCACTGTCCCGTGACGCAGAAGCTTCGGGGCCGGATGTCAAAACACTTGCTCTGATGGATTTAATCTATCAGCTTCAGGGCCAGGAAAATGATGATCAACTTAAACTGCTCATATTTACCGAGTTTATCCCAACCCAGGAAATGTTAAAAAAATTTCTTGAAGACCGCGGCATCGAATGTACGGTTTTAAATGGTTCCATGAGTATGGATGAACGCTGCAGGGCACAAATAATATTCCGGGAAAAGGCCCGAACCCTTATTTCAACCGATGCCGGTGGAGAAGGATTGAACCTGCAATTCTGTCATATTGTCATTAACTATGATCTGCCCTGGAACCCCATGCGGATAGAGCAGCGAATCGGTCGCGTTGACCGTATCGGGCAAAACAAAATCGTACGTGCAATAAATTTTATATATGAAAATTCGGTTGAAGACAGAGTCCGGGAAGTATTGGAAAATAAATTGGCCGTCATCCTCAAAGAGATGGGAATAGATAAAACAG
>CALGRI010000376.1 GCA_937880875.1 uncultured Pseudomonadota bacterium | reverse complement strand
CCCAGGATTAAAACGCTTGCATCGGTTTGAGAAACCCGGCCTATGGATTTATAAACATTCTGCATAAGCCTGCTTTGACCGATAATGGCATCTCCGGATTGTTTATCCGGAGATGCATCCACCTTAACCGGGGATCTCATAAAATATCCAGCCTCAATGGCCTGTCCGATCAAATTCAGCATCTCAGGCACATCAAAGGGCTTGAGCACATAATCATAGGCCCCAATTTTGGTGGCTTCTATGGCAATCTGGGTGGTTCCATAAGCCGTGACAATTATCACAGGCAGTTTTGAATCAATTTTCTTGATGCGTTTAAAAGTTTCCATTCCGTTTATTCCGGGCAGCCGCATATCAAGGATAACCAGATCCAGTGGATTTTTTTCAACAATCTCAATCCCGGCTTCACCTGAAGCCGCACTTATCACTGCATAGTTTTCCTCTTTTAAAAGCTTGCAGAAACTTATTCTTAACTGATCATCATCATCAATCACCAGAATTGTATGCATACTAAAAGTCCTTTATGGGAAGCGTGATAACAAAGGATGCACCCTGACCTTTTTCACTGGCCACATCCAGCCATCCCCCATGTTCATTTATGATATTAAAGGCAATGCTCAAGCCAAGGCCTGTTCCCTCATCCTTGGTGGTGAAAAAAGGATTAAAAATCTGTTCTTTGACTTCTTGAGGGATTCCTGCGCCATCATCTATTATCCGGATCACATTTACTTTTTTTAACGGTTCCACATGATCTTCTTCTTCATGGATAATGATAAGGCCGCTCTTATCCATTGCTTCACAGGCATTGACAATGATATTAACGATTACCTCCTTTAGCTGTTCAGGATCTATTAATGTATCGCTTAAGGGACGATGACGAATCACCCTTGTGGTTACATGATAGGATTTCAAGCGCTGTTCTAAAAGATGCAAAGCACTGTCCACAACAAGTGAGGGGCTCATTTTTTTCATCGTAAGTTTAGGCGGCCGGGAAAATTCCAGAAAATTTTCAACAATTTTATTAATCTGCTTTATTTCGGTTGAGATAACGTTGAAATCTTCACTTTGATGCTTTGTAAAATTACAGGAACGGTTCAATGAAAAAAGTCTCATCTTTACCGAGGTCAATGGATTGCGGATACTGTGAGCTGTTCCGGCAGCAAGTTTTCCTAATAATGCCATTTTTTCAGACAGCATCAGGCTTTCCCGGCTTTGTTTTAATTCCTGATGCGCCTGCTCTGCATTTTCAATCAAGCCATAAACACTTTTCTTTAATGCAGACACTTCATTTGATGAGGAGTTTTGCCCACCAAGCGTGTCTGCCTCTTCTGCCAGCTTTCGAATGGGTCCCAATATATGGCGGGCAAAAATATAATTTATTAAGAGGCTCAGGACAACAACGGTAATAATTGCCAGAAGAGCAATATATCTTAGCTGATTGGATTCTACCTGGCTTATTTTAATAGCATCGGAAATTTTGTTTTTATGAAAGGATTTAAATTGTTCACACAATTCTAAAATTCTGGAAAAATCCTGTCTTACATCCTTATGAAGGGTGGCACCTTGATCATATTCACCTGATTTATAAAGATCAATAAGTTTATTTTTGGTTATAACATAATCCTTATATCTGGATTCAATCTGACCCACGGCTTTTTGTTCCCATTGTTCCTGCACAAGGGACTTTACCATTATAAGATGTTTATCAAAAAGCTGCCTGTATCTATTGAACTCTTCAATCCAGGAAGGATCGCCGTCCAGAAGATAATAGGACACAAATCCTTTCTGGTTGACAAGGGATGTGCTCAAGGCCTCGGCTGATTGATAAATAACAATATTTTTATCAATAATATCCTTGAATATTCTTTCCGTCTTATAGGTATACCACACCATGAGTACGGCCCCGATCACAGTGATGCACAAAAGAATGGCATTGACAAGGTATACCTTGTTTTTAAGACTCAGATGAATTGTAAATTTTCCCATCATCTAAAGGTGCCTGTTATTTTTGACCTGCTGATGGTTGGTTGGCTTTTCTTCTATCAATACAAATCTCTTTAAAAACATCAGTCAATCTTAAAATTCCCACAATATCTTCCTTTTTTGTCACTAAAAGAGACTGATGATGCCCCATGATGAGCTGATGAACAGCCTCTCCTAAATTTGCATCTTCTTTAACATACTCCCCTGCCGTTGGCTTGTGCATGACATCTTTTACGTTTTGTTTTCCTGCCTTGCCGCAGATATCGTGTAATGGCTCATACCATAATTGGTATTGATCCAGAATATTTTTCATGAATTTCGGGGAAAAACCAAAATGGGACATTCCGGTCTGGGGAAATGCCTTTTCTTCCATAAACAAGTCGTATTTGGGTTCCAGGGATCGTATCACATCCAGTTGACTGATTTTACCGATAACCTTGCCAGTCTTCTTTTCGCACACCAGAATCGCCCGATGCCGGTATCTGGTTTTATCAAATTGCTCCTGAGCCTTTTCAAGCACATCCAATGCCTCGGACAATGTGGCATCCTCATCCACCGTGGCATACTCTGAAAGCGGAACCATTAAATCCTTTACCAGAATTGATTTCATTTATACCTTCCTTTAATTTATAAATATCTAATTTTTAATAATCTCCGCTTCTTCTTAAAAGCAACCTGACTTCAGCCTGGCGGATTCGTTCTTCTTGTTCATCTTTTCTCTTTCTGGCGTTTTCAAGCTTGATTTTAATATCTTCAAAATCAGCTGGTTTCATTAAATAATCAAAGGCACCCAGTTTCATTCCCTCCACAGCAGTTTCAGTAGACCCGTGACCCGTGAGCAGGATAACTTCAACAATGGGAAAAAGAGTTTTTATCTGTTTTAGTGTGTCAATTCCATCCATTCCAGGCATCCTGATATCCAGAATGACCACATCAATAATTGTCTGTGCCAGTAAAGTTAATGCTTCCTTGCCGCTATGGGCTGTGGACACTTTTTCCCCCTGGGCCTCCAGCCGCAGTGAAAACATTTCAACAAAATCTTTTTCATCGTCCACGATCAGGACTCTGGCAGGTATTTTTATCATGGAAAGTTACTCCTTTCTTTATAATAATAGATTATCAAGGTTGGGCATTATCTTTTCAATTCATTGTATTTTGGTAGTCTGATGCAAAAGCTGGTCCCTTCGCCCACCGTGCTTGAGACATCAATTTTACCATGAAGATTTGCAATAATTTTATGAACCACAAACAATCCCAGGCCTGTTCCTTCATCAAAGGATTTGGTGGTGAAAAACGGATCAAATATCTTCCCCAGATTTTCTTTGGGTATTCCAATCCCATCGTCTTTAATTTCAAGAATGATATCCTCATTTATTTCACGGGTGAAAAGAGTAATGGAACCGTTTTCACTCACCGCATGAACCGCATTGCTCAAAAGGTTCATCAACACCTGGGAAAGCTGATAAGGATCACTCCAGACTATATTTTTTTTCGGGTCGATTTCCCAGTTAATGTTTATTTGTTTATCTTTTATTTCTCTTTTCAGCAATCCCAGTGTTTCATAAAGAAGTGCCTTCAGGTTAACTTCTGAAAATTGAGTTTCCGGTTTTTTCACATGTCCCAGAAGCTGGTGGGTAATCTTACCAGCTCTTTTTATACTGTTTTCAATTTTTTCTATTCCCATCATCAGGGCATCCCTTCTATTACACTTCAACATTTCGGGTGTGCTCAGAATATATTTCATAAACCCGGCAGATTCGTTGATGATGGCCAGAGGATTGTTGATTTCATGAGCAATGCCGGTGGACATGGTGCCAATAGACGCAAGTCGTTCCGTCTCAATCATTTTTTTTTCCAGCTTTTCCCGGTATTCAAGCTCTTTTTGTTTTTCTTCTTCCAGCCGGATCATTTCAAAGGCCTGCTTGATTTTATTTGCCAGGTGATCAATTTCAATCGGTTTTGTCAAATAATCAAAGGCACCTAATTTTATGCCTTCGATGCCGTCAGAAACTGCAACATTGCCGGTTAAAAGGATTACCTGAGTTTTATTATACTCCTGTTTAATAATTTTTAATGTATCAATTCCGCTGATCCCGGGCATTTTAATATCCAGAACCACCACATCGACAGGGTCTCGACCAAGAATTTCCAGACATTCTTCTCCGGTTGAAGCCTGTTTCGGGACAAATCCCCTTTTCCCCAGCCGCCGGGCGATTGCCGTTCTGAACCCTTCTTCATCATCCACCAGAAGAAGGCGTACCTTATCATCATGGAGTTTGTTCATGCAGATATTTCCCCTAAATTAAACCCAGGATCTTCCACCATACCGCTGCAACAACCACTAATACCGTCAA
>CALGRI010000375.1 GCA_937880875.1 uncultured Pseudomonadota bacterium | reverse complement strand
CCCTTTGGAGCCACCACCACTACAACTCCTTTTGGATCAGCTTCAAAAGGAAAGAATTTAAGAAGAATGAATCTTGGTTTGAAAATGGCCATGCATAAGATCCCCTATGCAGCCACGGCAACATTGAGTGATCTTGAGGATCTTGCCAAAAAGCTGTTAAAGGCCAAGGAAGCCAAAGAAAGAGGCTTTGCCTTTCTTCATGTTTTTGCTCCCTGCACGACAGGATGGGGGTATGCCCCGGAAAACACCATTGAGGTATGTCGACGAGCTGTAAAAACAAACTATTTCCCCCTCTGGGAAGCCGTGAACGGCAAAATCAGGATGACCAAAACCGTTAAAAAACCCAAACCTGTATCAACCTATACGGAGTTAATAAAAAAGTTTGCTCATTTGAATGAAGCAGATCTTCAGATCCTTCAGGATGATATTGACTACGAATACTGCATGCTGGGCGGGTTGAGCGTACTGGAAGGCGAATGTCAGCTTCCGGTTTCTTCAGAAGATTAAAGGAGGATGCGAATATGAGTGAAGTCAGATTTCATGGCAGGGGGGGGCAGGGGGTTGTCACAACATCCAAGATTCTTGCCAATGCTTTTGCCAGAACCGGACAATTCGGTGCCAGTTTTCCCATGTTCGGATTTGAGAGAAGGGGCGCACCTGTTACGGCTTTTGGCAGATTTTCAGATAAACCTGTCCGGGAAAAAACACAGATCTATTATCCAGATATTATAGTGGTACTTGATCCCAGTCAGAGAAATTCTGAGGCCGTGTTTCAGGGCTTGCTGCCCGGCGGCATGATGCTGTTGAATGATTCAGATAATACGATAAATGTTTCCCATGACAACCTTAGAAAGCTTGGGATTATTGATGCCAATAAAATTGCTCTGGAAGAGATCGGCCTTTCCATACCCAATACAGTGATTGTGGGAGCATTTGCAAAAATGTCAGGCATGTTAAAAATTGAATCCTGTTGTGAAGCATTGCAGGATTATTTTTCAGGTAAAAAACTTTCAGCCAATATTGTGTGTGCAAAAAGAGGATTTGAAGAGGTGGAATTGTTTGATTTATAACCAGATGTGAGATGTGAAAGTCAGGGTCGGTAGTTATATCTCTTTAATCAACATTCATATCTCAATTCATACCTCACAAGTTTTATAAAATTATTAAAAAAGGAGCTATTATGCCAAGATGGGGAATGGTAATCGACGTAAAAAGGTGTATTGCTTGCTGGGGCTGCACCATTGCATGTAAAGAAGAACATTTTCTTCCTCCCAGGGTATTTTTTAACAGGGTACTTATTGGAGAAACAGGAAAATTTCCATCATCCAGCAAGTTGATCTATCCGGTTCTCTGTAATCATTGTTCTGAAGCAGCATGCGTGGAAGCATGTCCCACAGGAGCAACCTATATCAGGGAAGATGGTATTGTGGCTGTTGACGATGAAAAATGTGTCGGCTGCAGGGCCTGTCTTGTGAGTTGTCCATATCAGCAGAGAACCTATTATGATCAGAAGGTAAAAGATCGGGAATATTTTCCAGGACAGGGTAAAACCGAGTATGAACTGCTCGGAGAAAAGCTTTATCCGTTTAAAGTTGGAACTGTTGTTAAATGCAATTTCTGTTCTGAAAGACTTGAAGATGGAATGCAAAAGGGTCTTTTGCCGGGCAAGGATGAAGAAGCAACCCCTGCATGTGTAAATGCCTGCCCGGTCGGCGCAAGGGTTTTTGGTGATCTTAATGATCCTGACAGTGAAATTAGCCGTCTGATCATGGAGAAAAAGGGTAAACAGCTCCGGAAAGAATTCGGAACAGAACCTGCAGTCTATTATATTGATTAATGAACAGGGGGAAACATGACCTATAAAACAGATGAAATTTGGGAAGACAAATGGGTAAATACCACCTGTGGCGTATGTTATTGCGGCTGTGCTGCAAAGGTTCGGGTGGTGAACGGTGTGCCGGTAAAAATTGAAGGTATTGCAGAAAGCACCATGGGGGGGACAAAGGCAGGCCTCTGCGGTAAGGGAATCGCAGGACTGATGTACTACCATGATCCCAACCGGATTAAAAAACCTCTTCGACGAACCAATCCTGAAAAGGGTTTTGGAGTTGATCCCAAGTGGAAAGAGATTGAATGGGACGAGGCTCTTGAAGAGATATCCACAAGAATGAAAAAGATTATGGAGGATAATCCAAATAAAATCCTTTTCACAAACCAGACCATGCGTGCAAGTGATGGTCCTCATAATCATCTTTATTTTTATGCAAAGGCTTTTGGCATACCAAACAATGGTAATTTTATCATTGGCGGCGGCAGTCTGCACTGCGGAAATGCTGCTCACATGCTGGGCGGATTAATCCATGGTGCATGGTCAATAGCACCGGACTGGCGCTATACAAAGTATGTCCTTAAATGGGGTTCCAGTAAAGGAACAGGTTCCGGACATTCAGCCATGATTAATGCAAGACTGCGAGCTGATGGTGTGAGGCGGGGAATAAAAGAGATAGTTTTTGATCCAATGGGTAATTTTGCAGGTGGTAAGGCAACCCAGTGGGTTCCGATTCTTCCTGGAACCGACACTGCAGTCGGGCTTGCCATAGCAAACTACATCCTCAATATCAGAGGAGAGATTGACGAACTTTATCTTAGGGCAAAAACAAACCTTGTTTATCTGATCAGGGAAGATGGAACCTTTATCCGGGATGAAGAGAGTGATAAACCTCTTGTCTTTGATGAAAAAGCAAAAAAGATAAAAGTCTTTGATGATGAATCCATAGCATTTGAAGATTTTTCCCTTGAGGGTGATTATGAGTATAATGGCGAAAAATGCCGACCCTGCTTTATGGAATTAAAAGAGCATTTAAAACAATTCACCCCGGAATGGGCATCTAAGATAAGTACAGTTCCCGTGGCAACCATTCTTGAAGTTGCAAAGGGCTGGGTGGATAATGCCCAGATTGGTTCCACCATTACAATAGAAGGAAAGACATTTCCTTTCCGCCCTGTATCATCAGTGACCTTTCGTGGTGCCCAGGGCCATTCAAATGGGATTCATCAGGTTGCTTCAATAGATCTTATCAGTCAGCTTGTTGGTGCTGAAGATGTGCCGGGTGGTACAATGGGCTGGCCTTCTGTACGGCGTAAATACCCTGGCGGGCAATATGAACGTCTCCCCAAGGTTGGTAAAGATGGGGTTATAGTTCCTTCCGTATTTTATTCACATGATCCATGGCCTGTACATTCACCAAGCTATCCATGCACCAATTCAGGATGTGTTGAATTCTGGTCACATTCCACTCTTTCTCATATACCCTATGTTAAGGAAAAAGATTATATTCAGGAAAAATTCGGTGTTGAAAAAGTTCAACCTGAAATGATTTTTGGAATTGCAGTCAATTTTCTCATCTCTAATTCTGACTGGGATGTTGCGCTTGAAAATTTCAAAGATTGTTTTGTTGTATTAAGTGATATCTGGGTCAACGAAACTGACCAGGCCATCGGGGATATAATTCTTCCAGATACCTCTTATCTTGAAAAAGATACCTGGTCTTCGGAAATTGACAGTTTTTTCTTTAATGGAAGTCCATCCTATGAAGACTGGTATGTTCATCTGCAGAAACCTGTGGCAAAACCTGTTGGTGAGTCAAGAGATTTCATGAACGTTTATCTGGATGTTGCAAATCGTGTGGGTGTTCTAGACAAATATCATGAACTCCTTAACAATTATTACAGTATTACAGATGAAAAACTTAGAATTCAACCGGGCGAAGTCTTAAGCTGGAAGGAAATCGGCGAAAAAGTTCTTAAATGGGTTTATGGGGATGATAAAGAAAAAATTCAGGAACAGGGATTTGCAACCTGGCATAAACCCATTGAAGATGTATATTGGAGATGGAATATGCCTACAAGATGCCCGGTTTATATGGAATTTCTGATCCATGACAGAAGAGCTGCTGAAAAAATCATGAAAGATACGGGGTTTGAACTTGAAATGGAAATGGATCAATATGGTCCTCTGCCTAGCTGGTTCTGGCCGACATCTCACAAAGAACTTGATGATGAATATGATCTTTTAGCTTTTTCTTATCGTGATGTTCTCCACACCAATAACTCAACATTTCAAAATCCTTTAATTGATGAAGTCAGCCAGATGAGCCCTTATACTTTCACAATCACCTTGAATAAAGGTCTGGCAGATAAAAAAGGATTCAAAGATGGCGATATTATCTGGATGGAAAATAAATACGGGGTTAAAGAAAAGGGCATTGTAAAAACAATGGAAGCCCAGCATCCAAAAGTTCTCGGGGTTTGCGGACAAGGCGGCTTATGGGCAGACAAAAGACCCATTGCCAAGGGTAAGGGAAGTAATTTCTGCAAGCTGCTTCCGTCATACTTGAGACACTACGACCCCATCACGGGCAACATTGAAACCTCTGTTGCTGTTAAAATTTACAAAGGCTAAAAGGAGGATTGAGCAATTATGAAACAAAGAAATGAGCTTGAAAAAATAATGTTCCATCCTACTGGAACCGGCTTAAAGCCATACGAATGGATGATGCGGCCCACCCGTCAGCAGGAATGGATTGATGACAAAGGCATTTTTCTATGGCTGGCATTTTTTTTCTCGGAAATAGGTGCAGGTCTCTATTTTGTGTCCCTTTTTTATGAATATAAAGCAGGGCTTATTCTTGGATGGCTGATTGCGCTTTTCCTTGGGGGCCTTATACATGTGCTCTATCTTGGCAACCCTTTGAGGGCCTGGCGAATGCTTATGAAGCCCAATACCTCAGAACTGTCCCGGGGTATCTGGATCATTGGTATTTTTGCAGCATTAGGGTTTCTACAGATGGTGACAACGGGCAGCTTTAATGTGGTGTTTAATACTATCATGGGAATTTTGTGCCTTTTGATTATTTCTCATGGATTTGCCACCATGAATGTTATCAGAGCGCTTCCTGCCTGGAGTTCAACAATGGTTCTGCCATTGTCAGTGATTTCCGGGGTGTGGATCGGGCAGCAGCTTTTGCAGTTCATGACGGCAGCTTCAGGTAATGCAGTGCCGGCATCTGGAATGGAAATCTGGGCAGAGGTGTTTTTCTTTGCGTATTTTTTATGCGTCATGCTCTATATCTGGGGAACCTGGCACAGCAATGAAATCGGAAAAGAATCCATTAAAATACAGTTAACCGGCGATCTTTCAAAGATCTCCCTTATTGGTGTGGGCGGATTAGGCATCCTCCTTCCATTGATTTTCACCCTGATTATGTGGGGCGGAGATACCAATGGTTTTTTGATCTTTTTAAGATTGGCTTCTGTTATTGCAGGTGATCTTGCTCTTCGTTATGTCATAATGAAAAGTGCAGTGTACAAGCCCTTGATTTAGAAGATTGATTAAATGAAAAGGGCAGGCAAGAACTTGATTTCTTTCCCGCCCTTTTTTATTTTTAAGCGGTTAAGGGAAAAAATAATTTTAATATTGAAAATATTTATAAAAAGATATAATCTGGCTATATAATAGATAAAATCAAGCTATATTATAAATAAAATAGTGTCTGACCGAAAACCCCGTGTTTGGGCGAAAAGTTGCCCATATACAAGGCGCAAAAAATCTTGAAACCGGAGTGTACTACTGTACATGAGGATTTCAGGATTTTGCAGCAACGCAGTAGATGGGTGAGTTTTCGTTCAAACACTAAATAGACA
>CALGRI010000374.1 GCA_937880875.1 uncultured Pseudomonadota bacterium | reverse complement strand
TTCAGGCTCTAAAAATATACTTCTTGGCAGAACTTTGGCCGGCAAAACCTCTCTCTTAAGAATCCTGGCTGGGCTGGATCGTCCTTCCAAAGGCAAAATATTGGTTGACGGCAAGGATGTGACCGGAGTATCCGTCCGCAAACGCAACATTTCCATGGTTTACCAGCAATTTATCAATTACCCTTCCTTTACTGTCTATGACAACATTGCCTCTCCATTAAAAGTTGCCGGAATGACAAAAAAAGTAATAGACAGCCGGGTCAGAGAAGCTGCCCAAATGCTGCATCTTGAGGATATGCTGGATAGAATGCCTGGCGAACTTTCCGGCGGCCAGCAGCAGCGGTGTGCCATTGCAAGGGCCCTGGTCAAAGATACAAACCTTCTTTTACTTGATGAACCATTGGTCAATCTTGATTATAAACTTCGTGAAGAACTTCAGATTGACCTTCAGGACATATTTAAACAAAGGAATGCCATTGTTGTGTACACCTCAACAGAACCGGCAGAAGCTTTAAAACTTGGCGGGAACATTGTTATTCTCGATGAAGGGCAGGTTCTTCAAACGGGTATTACTTCTGAAGTCTTTCATAAGCCTGCAACCATTAAAGTGGCTGAAGTTTTCAGTGATCCTCCCATTAACCTGATCAATTGTCATGTTGAAGGATCTGTATTTCACCTGGGCCAAAATGTGACCATTCCCTTGACAGGACATGTGAAATCATTGGCATCCGGGGATTATATAGTAGGTATCCGTTCCAATCACTTGTATTTAACCCCCCAAAATAAAACTGACATTGCAATAGAAGCAATTCTTGATCTGGCGGAAATAAACGGGTCTGAAACATTTTTCCATGTGAATTATGCCGGCACAAAGCTTGTCGTTCAAGAAGTGGGTATATATTCTAAAAAAATTAATTCGCAAATCCAATTTTATCTTGACCCGGCACGTTTATTTGTGTTTTCCAAATCTGGAGAACTTATTTTATCACCGGAAAATTTTTCTGTTTGAACAGGCCGCAAATAGGAGACATGAATGGCAAAAATAACTTTAGATAATGTTGCTCACAGTTATATTGCTAAACCAAAGAACCAGGCAGACTATGCGTTAAGATTGATTGACAATATCTGGGATAATGGGGGGGCATATGCACTTTTAGGTCCTTCCGGCTGTGGAAAAACCACTCTGCTGAATATCATTTCAGGACTTCTGACTCCCAGCAAGGGCAGGGTTTTGTTTGATGGAAATGATGTTACGGGTCTTCCCCCGGAAAAACGAAACATTGCCCAGGTTTTTCAATTCCCTGTTCTTTACGATACCATGAGCGTCTATGGCAACCTTGCTTTTCCCTTGAAAAATCGTGGATTTAATAAACCAGACATAGAAAAACGGGTTCTGGAAGTAGCCCAGATTCTTGATTTGACAGACAGTCTCAATAAAAAGGCAGCCAGCCTCACTGCAGATGCCAAACAAAAGATATCCCTGGGACGAGGGCTTGTCAGAAGTGACGTAGCCGCTATTTTATTTGATGAGCCCCTCACTGTTATAGATCCCCATTTAAAATGGCAGCTGCGGTGCAAACTTAAACAAGTTCATGAACAATTAAAATTAACCCTGTTGTACGTAACTCATGATCAGGTGGAAGCCCTGACTTTTGCCGATCAGGTTATTGTCATGTATGAGGGCGGGATTGTTCAAATCGGAACTCCCCAGGAACTTTTTGAAAACCCCAGCCACAAATTTGTCGGATACTTTATCGGCAGCCCTGGAATGAATTTTCTGCCCTGCACCATAGAGGGCAACCAGGCCATGGTGGGTGATATCAAAATCAAGTTAAATGATCAAACCGCTGCTCTCGGTGCTGCGGCCAAAGGAAAAATTGAGCTTGGCATACGGCCGCTGTATCTTGAGGTACATCAGACCCAAGTTGAAGCAAGTGTACCCGTAATCGTCAAATCAATTGAGGATCAGGGTAATTATAAAATTGTTACGACAATCCTGGGTGACAATAATATTTTAAGGGCCAGGTTACCTGAAGGCAAACACAGCCCTTCTGAAAAAGCCTGGCTCAGGTTCTCTGAAAACTGGATAAAATTATATAGCGACGACATACTTTTAAAAAATTAAGTTTGGAGTACCACTAATATGGATAAATGGAAAGATAACAAAGCCTGGTTTCTTGTTCTGCCGGTTTTTATATTAGTTGCTTTCAGCGCTATCATTCCCCTGATGACGGTAGTCAACTATTCCCTGCAGGATATTTTTGGTCCGGGTCAACGCGTATTTGTTGGGATTGAGTGGTTTGAGGAAGTACTCTCCGACAAAAGATTACATTCTGCATTAGGGAAGCAGCTGATCTTTTCAGGACTTGTGCTTTTAATTGAAATGCCCCTTGGTATCCTTATTGCGTTAATGATGCCGAAAAAAGGTCTGGCAGCCTCTATCAGCCTGGTTCTCATCGCCTTGCCCCTGCTGATCCCCTGGAATGTTATCGGAACCATCTGGATTATATTCACCCGGCCGGATATCGGTTTGTTCGGTGCTGCCATCAATGGATTAGGGATTACCTTTGATCATACATCAAGTCCTATTCAGGCATGGATCACTTTGATGTTTATGGAAGTATGGCATTGGACACCCCTTGTTGTACTTCTCGCATATGCAGGACTTCGCGCCATTCCTGAACCCTATTTCCAGGCAGCCAAAATCGACGGTGCTTCT
>CALGRI010000373.1 GCA_937880875.1 uncultured Pseudomonadota bacterium | reverse complement strand
GTTTTGTTGTTGAAATGATCAGGTCATATTTGCCTGTCATTTGATCGGACATGACTGCTTTGACTGGAATGGTGGCATCCATGAATCCCACAATTCTGGCCCCATCCCGATTCAGCGCATCTACGTGTTCTTTGTAGGAGTCAACCAGTTCAATATCCGCTCCTGCCCGGCTGATGAGAGCCCCTAATATCATTCCAATGGACCCGGCTCCGATTAAAGCAATTCTCATTTTATGTCAACCCCAGGATTGTTCTGGCCTGGGCCGGGGTTGCCAATCTGGCTCCCAGCCTTTCAATAATTTCTTTTGCCCGTACCACCAATTGAGCGTTTGTCGCCAGTATACCTTTGTCCAGGTACAGGTTGTCTTCCAGGCCAACCCGGGCGTTGCCTCCCATGATCACTGACTGAGCCACCATGGGCATCTCCTGCCTTCCAATGCCGAAAGCGCCCCAGGCGACACCCGGGGGTAAGGCATCAAACATGGTGACCACATTTCGGGTGGTGCCTTCTGCGCCATAGGGAATTCCCATGCACAATTGAAAAAGGGCTTTTTTATCCAGCAGATTTTCTTTTATCAATTGTTTGGCCTGCCAGATATGCCCTAACTCAAAGGCTTCAATCTCAGGTCTGACACCGGCCTTCTGAATCAGACCTGCACTTTCTCTGAGCATGTCCATGGTGGCGACATAGGCCGTGCTGCTATAGTTGAATGACCCGCAGTCCAGGGTACATATTTCCGGTTTGATGACCTGGATGTGGTGGACCCGCTGGGCCGGTGTAATCATGTCTGATCCGGGACCGGCCAGGGCAGGATTTTCTTTGCCGGGAATCAGGTCTCCGCCCATGCCCGTGGTAATATTCAAAATGATATCCGTGTCGCTGGCTCTGATCAATTTTGCAGTTTCTTTGTAAAGTTCCAGGTCTCTTGCGGGAAGGCCTGTTTTTGGATCTCGAACGTGAATGTGGGCGATTGCTGCACCGGCCTGTGCTGCCTCGATGGCTGCTTTTGCGATTTGTTCAGGTGTCACCGGTATTCCCGGATGTTTATCTTTGATATCACTTCCGCCGGTCACGGCACAGGTTAAAATAACATTTGTATTCATAATCATTTCCTCTATGGTTAATACTCGCCTTTTCCAAAAGTTTTACAGCATTGCAGAAAGACAAATCATTGCTTCATATGTTGATGCTTGGATTTTATAATCAAAGCGGTTGCTTTACAATGGGGAGTTTCCCTCATTGTAAAGTGGTGAAATTCCCCATTGATCGGACAAATAAAATACCCAGGTATTGATTTTTTTGTCAAGCCTAACGATGGCCGCTGCAATTCCATTTTGATTCACTATTGCTTCTCAAAAAAATCGTTATAAACGTAACCATTCAATATTATAACATATTTCACTAAATCAATTTTGAAAAGCGCTGAAATTTTAAAATATATTCTAATATTTCAATTGGTTATCAGGTTCCCGCAAAATCATTATTGACTCATATTTTATTTGAGCGACGTCGGTATGGTTCAATAAACGATATTAAATCAGCCTATTATAGTTTTTTTCTCCACTTGGCATACAGTTTGCAAATTCACATTTGCAATATCAGTAAAGAGTTATGTTTCCATTATAATTTAGCCTGTAATTAAATTTTTTTTATTATCAGGAGGTAAAAATATCGGCAACAGCAGATGTACTGGAGCAGCCTTGATCTACAAGTGCTTTGACAACATCTTCAACTTATGGGGGCTGACCCCCATGTCGGGCTGGCATAAAAACAGGATAGCCCACCGGTTTATACGCAAAATAGATGCTGAAATTTCAAAAAATTAAAATACGTATTTGACAAACCTATTAGCGTTAGATATGGTTTAAAGAAAAAATTAAAATAATAAAAAAAATTAGGTTCATCTATGAGAAATGTGTTGATATTGATTTTCAAACGAAGTGGAGCAAGCCTGATAACTATATTTATTATCTCGCTTATTATTTTTATCGGTGTGGAGTTGCTTCCCGGGGACGTGGCTGAAACCGTTCTGGGCCAGGGCGCAACACCTGAGACGGTGGAGCAGTTTCGAAAAGCGCTCAAACTTGATTTGCCGCCGCATATCCGATATGGCACCTGGCTGAATGATTTTGTACATGGTGAATTCGGCAATTCCCTTGCCAATGGCAGGCCTGTTTCTGAGTTGATCGGCTGGCGCTTCGGCAACACCTTGTTCCTAGCCCTGTTCACTGCCGCGATTGCAATTCCTTTGGCAATTATTTTAGGCATGGTTGCAGCATTTTATCGGAATACTTTTTTTGACAAGATGATTTCAACAACGACTCTTTCGTTTATTTCTTTTCCGGAATTTTTTATAGCCTATATTCTGATCAGTCTTTTTTCGGTAAAATTCAATATTTTCCCCAGCCTGGCAATCAGTGATCCAAACATGGGGCTTGGCAGCAAAATATATTCCATCATACTGCCTTCACTGACACTCACCTTTGTGGTGACGGCACACATGATGCGGCAGACAAGGGCGGCCATAATCAATGTTTTAGCCAGTGCATATATTGAAATGGCAGAGATCAAAGGGATCAGGCGAGCAAGAATAATTGTGCTCCATGCATTTCCCAATTCTTTGTCCCCTGTGATCAATGTTATTGCAGTTAATATGGCATATCTTATTGTGGGGGTCGTCATTGTTGAAGTGGTGTTTGTATATCCGGGCTTAGGGCAGCTATTGGTTGATTCTGTTGCCAAAAGGGATCTTCCCGTTGTTCAGGCTTCAGGATTGGTCTTTTCAGTTGTTTATATTACTTTAAACCTCTTGGCTGATATTCTGGCCATGCTTTCCAACCCGAAATTGAGACAATCCCAAATTTAGAAAGGAGCCCCTTAGTGCTTAAGTTATTACGACAATCCCCCCTTTCAGCCCGGATCGGTATGGGTATCGTTATTGTTAATATTCTGATTGCTGTTTTTGCACCTTTGATCGCACCCTATGGAGAAACCAGTGTGGTCGGAGATGTCTGGGAAAGTTCTTCTGCCAAATTTTATTTTGGAACCGATCATCTCGGAAGGGATCTTTTTACTCGAATGGTTTACGGTGGCAGAAATACAATTGCACTTGCATTTGTCACCACGGCTATTTCATTTCTGCTTGGGTCATTTCTCGGTTTTATTTCTGCTGTTAAAGGCGCCTGGACTGATCAGCTGTTAAGCCGGGCGGTTGATATCATCATGGCATTTCCAACGCTTATTTTTGCCTTGATGATTTTATCCGTTCTAGGGTCCTCTATCCCCACCTTGATTTTTACCATCGCCATTTTAGATTCCACCCGGGTTTATCGATTATCCAGAGCCGTTGCCATGGACATTGAGGTAATGGAATTTGTTGAGGCAGCAAGACTAAGGGGCGAAGGGCTATGGTGGCTAATAAGGCATGAAATTCTGCCCAATGCCCTGCCCCCGCTGATTGCAGAATTTGGCCTGAGATTCTGTTTTGTATTCCTTTTTATTGCTTCTTTAAGTTTTCTTGGACTGGGCCTTCAACCACCACTTGCAGACTGGGGCGGAATGGTCAGGGAAAATTCCGGAGCAATTACATTCGGTATATTTATCCCTTTAATCCCGGCCGGAGCCATTGCCGTCTTAACCGTGGGTGTCAATTTAATTGTTGACTGGTTTTTGCATTTATCAAGCGGCCTGCACGAATAGAAAGGAAAATAAGATTGAACAATCTGCTGGAAATAAAAAATCTGTATATTGAAGCCCATTATGATGAAAAATGGCAACCCATAGTCCATAACATCAGTCTTGATCTGAAAAGGGGAGAGGTTCTTGGGCTGATCGGTGAATCCGGTGCCGGCAAATCAACCATCGGCCTGGCTGCCATGGGATATGCACGCCAGGGGTGCAGGATTGCATCCGGATCTATAAATCTTGACGGCAAAGAATTGTTTGAAGCGTCTGAGGAAGATTTAAGACTGATAAGGGGATCAAAGATCTCTTACGTGGCCCAGAGTGCGGCTGCATCCTTTAATCCAGCCCATCGTGTGATAAAACAATATGCAGAAGCACCTGTCCACCATGGGCTGATGAACCACGCAAAGGCTGAAAAAGAGGCGATTGAAATTTATCGTCGCCTTTTTTTGCCAAACCCTGAAAAAATTGGATTTCGTTATCCCCACGAACTTTCAGGGGGCCAGCTCCAGAGAGCCATGGTGGCCATGGCCATGTCCTGCCATCCGGAGATTATTGTATTTGATGAACCCACAACAGCACTGGATGTTACCACCCAGATCGAGGTTCTGGCAGCTGTCAAGGAAATAACAGAAAAGATGAATAAAGCGGCTCTTTATATTACCCATGACCTGGCTGTTGTGGCCCAGGTCGCCCATAGAATTATGGTATTGAGAAACGGCCGGCTTGTTGAAGTGAATGAAACAAGGGAATTGATTAAAAACCCCAAGGAAAAATATACCAGGGAATTGTTAAATGTCAGATCCTTAAGGGAAGACAAAACGATTACGGATAAAATGAATGTGATCCTGGATATCAAGGATGTGGCTGCAACTTACACAGGATATGATAATGTTGTTGAAGATATTGATTTAACCGTCAGAAAAGGTAGAACAGTGGCGCTGGTGGGAGAGTCCGGCAGTGGGAAAAGTACCCTTGCAAAGGTGATTACCGGTCTTCTTCCCGCAATTAATGGGTCTATAAAGTTCCTTGGAAAAGAACTTCCCCGAAAATTGAAAGACAGGAAAAAAGATGATTTAAGAAAAATGCAGATGATTTATCAGATGCCTGATACTGCATTAAATCCCAGGCAGACTGTCAGACAAGTAATTGGCAGGCCCCTTGAATTTTATTTCGGGATACGGGGTAAAAAGGCTGAAGATCGAATCAGGGAGCTTTTAGTGGATATTGAACTGGATCCAGATCACTATATTGGTCGTTTGACCACAGAGCTTTCCGGCGGGGAAAAACAGCGGATCTGCATTGCCAGAGCCCTGGCTGCAGAACCGGAACTGATCATTTGCGATGAAGTCACATCCGCTTTGGATCAACTGGTGGCAGAGGGCATACTGGATCTTTTGCAGGACCTGCAAAATAAAACCAACATGGCATATTTGTTTATTACCCATGATCTTGCTACAGTCAAAGCCATTGCCGATAATATTGTTATTATGCTTCAAGGCAAAATCATTGAACAAGGTGTAAAAAAGGAGATTCTGTCTCCGCCCCACCATGAGTATACGGATAAATTGTTGGCATCAGTACCTGAAATGGACCCGGATTGGCTGGACAACCTTTTAGAAAAGCGTGCTTCAACATTTATTTAATTTAATAACGCAACAAGAAGGAGAAAAACATGTCAGAACTATCAAGGTTAACTAAAATGTTTAATCAAAACAAAATTAGTAGAAGGCAGTTTATCACACAGGTTTCAGCTCTTGGTCTTGCAGCAGCTATTTCCCCTGCGCTTCTGGCGGGAACGGCCCAGGCATCTGTTCCCAAAAAAGGCGGTCGTTTTAGAATCGGAATCACGGGTGGGTCCACTACTGACTCCATGGATCCTGGGACACTGACTTCCAACATGAACCAGAACATCAACTGGCAGCTCAGAAACAATCTTGTTGAAATCGACCATACTTTCAACGCCATTCCTGAACTGGCCGAGTCCTGGGGCGCCTCTGCAGACGCTAAAACCTGGACTTTCAAGCTGCGCAAGGGTGTAGAATTTCATAATGGCAAAACCATGACATCAGAAGATGTTATCTTTTCCATAAACCATCACCTGAGTGAAGAATCCAAATCTGCAGCCAAAGGTAATTTAAAAAGTATTACCAGTATTAAAGCAGATGGACCCAATGAAGTGGTTTTCGAACTTTCCGGCGGTGCTGCTGATTTCCCGTTTATCCTGGGTGATTATCACTTGACCATTTGTCCGGCCGGAACAGCAGGACCGGAATTCGAAAAAGGCATTGGAACGGGCGGTTATATGCTGGAGAAATGGGAACCGGGTGTCGGGTCTTTTACAAAACGCAATCCTAATTACTGGAAAGAGGGAAGAGCCCATTTTGATGAAATTGAGACCCTGTCCATCGTGGATACCAATGCCAGAACAAATGCTTTAAAAACAGGTCAGATAGACTACATGGATCGTGTTGATCTTAAAACAGTCCATCTCATGAAAAAGATGCCCGGGGTAAATGTCAATGCTACAACAGGAACGGCACACTACACCATCCCCATGATGGTAGATCAAGAACCTTATGGTAACAATGATGTTCGTACGGCTTTAAAGCTTGCCATTGATCGTGAGGCATTGGTGAAACAAATTCTGCGGGGCTATGGCTCTGTTGGTAATGATCATCCCATTGCACCGGTACAGCAATTTCATGCAAAAGATCTGGAGCAAAGAAAATATGATCCGGAAAAAGCCAAATTTCATATGAAAAAAGCCGGCATGCTTGACCATGTCTTTAATCTGCATGCTGCAGATGCTGCATTTGCAGGAGCAGTGGATGCTGCTATCCTTATCAAGGAACACGCCAAAAAAGCCGGCATCAACATAAATGTTGTCCGGGAACCTGATGATGGTTATTGGAGCAATGTCTGGATCAAAAAAGAATGGTGTATGTGTTATTGGGGCGGACGTGCCATTGAGGACATGATGTTCTCAGTTGCATACTCAGACGGCGCTCCCTGGAATGATACCCATTGGAAAAATAAACAGTTTAACGAAATTTTGATAGCTGCAAGAGCAGAGCTGGATAAAGAAAAACGCCGGAAAATGTACTATGATATGCAGGAAATATGCAGAAATGACGGCGGAACCGTTGTTCCCATGTTCAACCAGATGGTTGAAGCCAGTTCAGATAAATTCGATCATGGACCTCTGTCTGCGGCCATGGCCCTGGATGGAATGAGAGTTGGTGAACGCTGGTGGAAGAAATAATAATCCCTTATAATTAATTCAAACTAAAACAGGCCGAAAGTAATACTTTCGGCCTGTTTTCAGTTAAAGCGGTTTTTGAGCCGATATTATGACGGCTTCACCGATTCTTTTAATACAATGTCAGGCCTGCCTGTTAAGCTGGCATAAAGGGTTCTTCCCATAAAAATCGGATCACCGCCGGCAGTGGTTGGGATCTTGTCCTGGGTTTCCAGCATAACTTCCTGGCAGCTGGTCCCGGAAACCCGGGCCCTTTCCCTCACAATTCGGACCAAATTTTTTCTGGCAAAACGGTCTGCATTTTTAAAGCTTTTAAAGTGACGGGTTCCGGCAATCCCTTCCACTATAAACTCGCCCTTGTCCCCGGGTACAATTCTTAATTGTTTTTTTATGACCACACTAGAGGTAATGGCACCTATGGCATTGGCCACATCTGCATCCTCAGGCAGGATGGCTTTTGCACCAAGGGGTTTTACTGCTTTGGGAAGAAAAAATTTAGTGGGAGCGCCTATGCCGATAACGGGACGTTTAAGCTTAATGGAAACCTCATAATGAGGATTTTCATGGGTCAGCAGATTATCTATCAGGACTTTACATACGGGGCAGGTGTTTATCGCTTCAGGATCTGTCTCATCATCCAGCTGGCGTTTTAAAAGTTCAATGGTTAACAGGTTAACTCCCATATCCAGAAGATGCCGGGTCAATTCAGGCATTGATTTTTTAGTCAGAAAGCAAAACATCTGGCAGTATTCTTGAGCCATCTGTGTGTCCCATTTAATAAACTGACCTGTGATATGTAAAAGATCCGTTAAGGTAAGTCCGCATCTCTGCAGGATAAAATTTTCTTCAAGCCGCTGCAAAGGAAGGCTGAAGTCGGCGAGAACATTGGTTTTTTGAACAAGTTCCTCAATGGAATGCGGTCTTGCTGTAAGCAGGGAAACAATTTTTTTTTCCATGGAGGTCAATTCAAGCTGCTTTATAGAGCCGGTCAAAGCAAGAATCTGCATTTTCCGGGTAGTGGTGGCATGGCGATGCAGGTTTTGATTTAAAAATTGTAACGCCTCGTAAGTCCCTGGGTACATTTGACCCAGCCAGGCAATTGGAGCCACCCTTTTGGGACCGATGGAAAATTGTCCCTTTGTAAATTCGATTAAACTGTCTCCGCCAAGGCCTGTCGTTCGAATTTCAAGGGCTTTAACATGGGTCCTGTGCCCCCCTACAATTGATCCTTTTTCATTGAGGTTTACCAGGTTGTCTGTCAGAGCTGCAGTATCGGTTGTTGTTCCCCCCATGTCCACGACCAGAGCATCTTTAATTCCCGTCAGATGTCTTGCCCCTGCAACGCTGGCAGCAGGACCCGAAAGAATGGTTTCAACGGGTCGTTGTTTGGCCATGGATGAACTCATTAATGTTCCATCACCTTTGACCACGACGATTGGGGCAAGAATACCAAGGGCTGCCATGACTTTTTCAAGATCAAGAAGCAGGCTGGCCAGCCGCGGGATAATCCGTGCATTAAGCATGGCAGTTATAGCCCTTGTCTGAAAATTTAAGGTGTCAGATAATTCATGACCACAGCTGACAAAGAGGCCCGTGTGTTGATGAATAATTTCTTTGACCTTAATTTCATGCTCAGGATTAATGGAACCTGCAAATCCTGACACTGCAAAGGCGGTTACTCCATGGTTTTCAATCATTTGTACCGCTTTTTGTCTGACCTCATCCGGATCAATGGCAATGATTTCTTTACCCGTGATTTCCAGCTGCCCTTTAATAATGGATTTGGGGTGAAAGGATAAGTTTTTATCAACGTCAAGGCCATAGGGCGGCATGAGAATCACACCGACTTTTTGACCTTCATTTTCGACAATGGCATTGGTTGCAAGGGTTGTGGACAAAGCAATCAATTCCACCTGGAGCAGTTTTTCCTGATCCAGTTTTTTTAATGCGCTGTGAATTCCTTTGGTAAAATCCCATTTTGTGGTCAAAGATTTGCTTTTGCAAAGAGTTTTATTTGTTTTAAGATCATAAATCACCGCATCTGTGTAGGTGCCCCCGGCATCAATACCCAATCCTGTTTTTATATAAGAGTTGATATGAATTTTTTGATTTTGTATCTCTATCTTAGAAGAGGTGTCATCCAAATTTGCTTTAAAATTCAGGATGGGATTGGCAGACAGGGTGGATTGTATTGCATCAAACCCGATCACATGTTCCGGCGGTACAAACAGGATGTCATCGCTGGAATCAAGGGCGGTGATCATTTTTTCGATCAAGGCTTGCCCCCCTTTTATTTTATCATACTTCCACTTGTATTCATTGGCCATCTCCAGGGCCAATTTTTCATACCTGGGGGATGTTTTTGCGCCGGTTTCAATAAGAGCAACCCTTTGATAGTTTTTCTGCCATGAATTGAGAAAATCAAATGTTTCCCGGGCAGCATCTTTGCCGTGTTGTTCAACCAGGTCATTGAAGTTTAATTTTTTATCACCAAAATAGGCCCACTGTTTTCTCTGAGACATAGGTTCTGTTTTTTCTTCACACCATCCGGCTGAAAGATAATATGTCCCGGGATATTTTTTAAATTCACGTTTATAGGCCTGATCTCCCCCCAGGAATAAAGCAACACAATCATGCACTTTGGGAATGGTCAAGGGAACGCCCCGGGATTGAATGCCAATGGTTCCTTTACCGCAGATACCATACCCGATTATAATGCGGTCGCACAAACTTGTTGCTGAAATTTCATCAATAGCGGTTTGAAGCTTTTCCTTGAGCAGTTTTGGATTGTTGTGAAGTCCTGCCTCCAGGAATTTATAATCAATATCAATCCCCAGCTTTTTGGCGCTGTGCTTCATATCAATGGCCAGAACAGCACACCCAATTGCATAAATCTTTTTTTCCAAATTATTACCCCGATCATTTATTCTCTGTTCATCGTTTTAAACTGGTGCAGGTTCTAATCTGGTACCGGTTGAGCTATGTGTCAAGGTAAACCAGATAGAAATCTGTTTTTATTTTAAAAAGGTATCTCCTTTTTCAAAATCTCCTTCTTTGAATCGACTGTAGCGCAAGGGATTATCCTTGTTATCCATTTTGCCTGTGGCAATATCTGCCACTCTTTTACCGGCTGCAGGAGACATCATCACACCGCACCAATACCCGCAATTCAGATGGAATCCCTTGATTTCTTCACAAGGCCCGATCACGGGTTTGTCATCTGGGGTGTAAACATACATTCCTGCTGATACATCAACGTCGTCTGCTTTCAGGTCATCGGCAATGGTTTCAAAAAACGGGTTCAGGCGGGATGCCCGGTGGATGGACTCCGCAGCAAAGTCCCAGTCGGTGGGCAGCTCATCTGCAGGCGGGCTTTCCGGTTCTCCTGGGTCCACCCATGCGCAGAGTACGCCGCCTGCTTCCGGCCGCCAATAGCTGTGGTTTTTAAGATCCACGGTAAAAGGCGCATCCATGGGCACCAGCGGATGGCTGGTCCGAATATATGCTTTTTGGCGCCGAATCGTTGTTAACGGCATGTCAAGACCGGCCATTTTACCAATGACCCCGGCATAGGGTCCTGCGCAGTTGACAACAAGGCGGGTGCTGATCAGACCCTTATCTGTTTCTACAGCACAGATTCCCTGGTTATCCTTTTGGATGCCCGTAACCATTGTTCTCATGAAAAAATCAACATTTTTTGCCCCTTTTGCAAACCCATAGGTGGTTTCATGGGTGGACAGCCATCCATCCCTGTTGTTGAACGTGGCGGCAAGAGCATCCGGCGCAAGAAAGGCAAAGCGGTCGTGAAGATCTTTCCCCGTGATCAGTTCAGATCCGGGTATTCCAAGGGTCTGATAGGTCTGAATGGCTTTTTCAAGATCCGGTATCTGGGCCGGATCATCCGTTACAAACAGGTATCCTTTCTGGCAAAGATGAATGTCAATATTCGTCAGTTCCACCACGTCCCGGAAGTTTTCAAACATTTCCACACTGGTAAGGGCAATATCGGCCATGGATTTTTCCGTGAACTGGGTGCGAAAACATTCTGCACTGGCTGCAGTGGTAAGGCTTGACAGACCGTCTCGTTTTTCAACCAGAATGACCTTCATACCGGTTTTGGATAACCAGAAAGCCGTGGCTGCACCCACGATGCCGCCGCCGATGACAACGGCATCTGCTGTTTTAGTATTAAAAGTTTGTGGAATCGTTATGCGACTCATTTTAAGTTTCCTTTATCATAATTTTATCATATCTTTTAACCCGACACGAACCAGTGTTTCTTTTGTCGGGATGCCGTTTTTATCCCATCCCCGCGCGCTATAATAGGCATCCAAAAGTTCGTCCAGCTCCTCAAGGCAGAGGTAGTGCCCCTTGTTGGGACCGCTGGGGGTGGGTTCCTCATAAAACCGCGGCGGCGGATAATCCAGGCTTCGGCCAAAATCCTTGATTTCTCTTGCCGATATCATCCGTGTCAGATTCCAAACTTTTTCAGAGATCTTGATAAGGTCATCCCAGGTTATTTCTTTCCCCGTAATAACTGAATACAATTCAGCATAATTTTCAACTTCAAAACCCAGCTCCATCATCTGGAGGCGGCAACATCCAAGCAAGTCAAAGGCCGGGCGGGTATGCTGGGAATCAATGACAAATCCGGCTGAATCCCTGCCCGAAACAATTGCTTTGGGTCTTTTATCTTCAACAGCACCGGCAGAGATCAAGTCATGCACATTGGTGGCCGCCCCTACCACATCATGGCCCAGCACCCAGGCACGGTTATGGTGAGCTCCGATATCGGCCGTCATATAGGCCAGCATCATGGACGGCGCATTGCGGCATTCATATCCCGTCCATTCCAGGCCCTTGACATGAATGGCAAATTTTTCAGAGCCGCCACCGATTTTTTCCGAAGCAATTTTAACCCCTTGAGAAAGCAGATCACCAAGATCATTCTGTCTTAAGCTGATCAGATTCAACAGGTAAACAATAGATTCAAGGTCCCCGAATTCAACTTTTTTTCCGATCTCATCTGTGGAAATTATTCCCTTTTCAAAGCATTCAATGGCAAAGGCAGCAACAGAAGCACCTGATATGGTATCAATACCCAGCTCATCACACAGATAGTTGGCATAGGCCACCTCTTCAATGGTTTTGAGCATGCAGCTGCCGCCAAACAGCGCAATGGTTTCAAATTCCGGGCCCTCCAAATAGGCAGATCCGACAGCCGTTTTAGTGTGGCCGTATTTGCCACATGGCGTGGGACAGCAATAACATCCCTTATCCGTTATTTTTATCCGCTCCAGAACCATTTTCCCATTAATCATATGGCTGTGATCAATATGGGAGGTCTTAAAATTTTTAGTGGGAAAAGCACCGACCTCATTAACCCAGTCAGTGATACCGGCTGTTCCTTCAGGGGCCCAGCCCTTGAATCCCGGCTTTTGAGAGACTTTTTCAAATGCCTGTCGCCCTTTGGCATAGGCTTTTTCAATATCATGAACTGGGATGCTGCCCGTGCCCTTGACAGCAATGGCCTTGATGTTTTTAGACCCCAGGACTGCACCAATGCCGGTTCGGCCGGCCTGACGTCCGAAATCATGGGAAATGCAGGCAAATTTTACAAGCTTTTCCCCGGCAGGACCAATGGTCAGAATCTGAAAGTCTTCTCCAAGGTCTTTTTTCATCATTTCTTCGCAGGTGAGTGATCCCTTGCCCCAATAGTCTTTGGCAGGCCTGATTTCAACGGTGTCATCCTTGATATACAGATAGCTTGGAACCTTTGCTTTTCCAGTGATGACCGCCATATCATATCCAGCATATTTTAAGGCCGGTCCAAAATGCCCCCCCATATTTGAATCTGCATATCCGCCCGTGGCCGGGGATTTTGATCCAAAGTGGGTTTTGCCGCTGGCCGGAAGAAAATGCCCGGACAAAGGACCTGTGGCAATAACAAAGAGGTTGTTCTCATCAAAAGGGTCAGTATCGGGCAACAGTTCTTCATACAAGGTTTTTGCCACAAAGCCCCTGCCGCCGATGAACTCATCACACATTTTTTCTGACAGCTTAGGTTTTAAAATTTCTTCTATACCAAGGTTAATCCGTAGAATTTTGCCTGCATATCCATCCATTATTTGCCCTCCGCTATATTTTCTTTTTCAGATATCATAATGGCCTCTCTGGGGCAGACCTGTGCACATTCTCCGCAAAGAATACATTTGGCCGGCAGGTCATCTCCTGCTTTAATAATCATGACCGATCGGGGGCATGCCTCCACGCATTCATGGCAGGCAGTGCAGTCTTCTTCAATGATCCGGTAAATGCCGTCTTCAAGCGTAATGGCATCTACAGGACAGACGTCAGCGCAAGCACCGCATTGATCACAAAAATGGATCTGATAATGCCCGGGTGCCGGGAATAATCCTTCAATCCTCAACAGTGCCTTGGCAGATGTGACCTGTTTGAAATTTATAATGCTGCAGGCCAGTTTGCAGATACCACATCCTGAACAGTTTTTATGATTGAATTGTATATTCATTTACAATTGTTCCTAAAATGGATTAAAATCTTTTTATTTCCAGGATGCCTGCATCCGGTCCAGCTCTTTAATGATTTCTGCAGGAAGCACTCTTGGCTCGTGCTTCATTTTTTTCAAAGTCAGGGCCTGTAGGCGGTCTTCAAATTTTTTGGCACCGGCATCCACCCATTTTTGATAAATACTTCGATCAAAAAGTTCTGAGTATTTTATCTGCCTGAAATTATCCATGGTATGTTTCTGGGTAAGGTAGTGACCGCCTGGACCTACCTGGTCAATGACATCAATGGCAAGGGTCTCTTTGGTTATCGGGATGCCTTTCATAAAATGATGGACCGAATCCACAATGTCATGGGTTAATACCATAAATTCAGGCGATACCAGGCTGCCATGATCCATCCAGCTTGAGCAGTCATGGATCAGACCTGAACCGACAGCGGCAGAGGAAAGGCATTGAAATGCCACCTCTGCTCCTGCCTGGGCATCACAGAATTTTGAATCCGTTGCGCCGGCCGTCCCAAAAAAAGGCAATTGATAATGTTGTGCCATCTGTGCCATGGCACCTGTCATCAGGCTCAGTTCAGAGGCACCATAGGAAAAAATAGTTGTTTTCATGTCCATTATCGTGGTGAATGCACCATAGATAAAGGGGGCGCCCGGATTGACAAGCTGGTGAAGAACCAGGCCGCTTAAGGATTCTGCACTTCCCTGTACAATGGTGCCGGCAAAGGTGGCCGGTGCGGAACCACAGGCCTGTGGTGCCGGAAAATTGATCAGGGGGATGGATTTTTCAGCACAGAAAATAATTTTATCCACAGCAGGATCATAATAGAGCAAAGGGGAAATCGGTTCGGAATAATGGACAAGACAGGGGGCTTTGTCAAAATTTTCCTTGCCGCCACACAATAGCAGTCCCATTTCATAAATATCCTTGACGCTGTTGGTGTCTTTGCAGCAGAAAACAAGTGGTTTCTCGCAATTTTCCAATGTATTTCTCACCACCACGCGATCGGCAATATCCGGCGGCACATCATCTGCCATGCCAATGATCATGCACCAGTCGAACCGATCAAGACCATCACACAAGGCGGCTGTTGCCTTGACATGGTCACTTGTAAACCGGACTCTTTCATGGGTTTTGGGGTCCATGTAATCAATGCAGTCAAGACTGGGACCAAAGTAGGAGTTGTCCTTTTCAAGGAAAACAGTGCGCTCCCCTTTTTGATTGCCAAGAATCACCCGGTGTGGGGCAGCGGCAATAGCATCCTCCACCATCCACGAAGGAATTCTGACACGATTACCTGTGACTTTTGCTCCGGCAGCCTCTAATATTTCAAGTCCCTCTGAATGCGTCATTTTAATGCCTGTGCGTTCCAGGACCTCAAGTGTTGCCGCATGAATCCGGCTGATCTGTGCATCGTTAATAACACGCAGACTCGGTTTAAAATATAGATTTTCGGTTGCTATGCCCATTGTATCCTCCAATAATTAATAGGTTCAAATATTTAAAACATTACGGCAGTATTGGATGCTTTTTACAACCGCTTCATACTCTTTTTTCCGGGCGGTCTCAGGCCCGTCATCTCCTGCATCCCATTCCACTTCAATGTTGATACGGTTCATGGACGAGGTTTCTTTAAAAATCTGGAGGGCCTTTTTCAAATCAATGTCCCCATCCCCGCAGGCTACACCTGTAAATTTGCACCCGAACTGATCCCTTTCAATCCTGTGATCACAAAAATGATTTGTAAAGGATCTGGGCGCCAGGTTTTCAATGGCTGTCATGGGATCTTCCAGAACCATTACTGAATTAACCGTATCCACACAGGCACCCACACTTGCATGGTTGACCTCATCAATCAGCCATAATATCTCACTGGCAAAAGATTCAGTATGGTTTTCAAATGCCAGTTTGACACCCGTATTTTCTAACAAGGGTACAACTTTTTGGGTAAGCTTTGCAATATGGATAAGCTGTTTCATAATGTCCGGATGATGACGGCTTGCGCAGAGGGGACGGGGACGTCTCAAATCCAGGCTGACTTTTCCAATATCAGTTCCAAGGGCATGGGCAATTTTGATTCCCTGCTCCAGGGGATGGGTCAGTCTTGGGTCAAATTCTTCATCCAGGGAAAAATTGTATTCCAGGTAAAGCCCATGATCTTTTGCCGCGTCCTTGATTTTTGTAAGCTGTGCTGCATCCGTGGATTCGCAGTCAACCGCGGTGATGTGAAGCCCGTCCAGACCATTGTCCACGGCCCAGTCCATGAGTTTAAAAATATCCATTACCCTTGGCCAGGAGAGTGTGTGCCCTCCCCAGTTCTGTCCCATGCCGTGCAGATGAAAGCTGTATGTGTGTAATCCCAGTAACATGTTAATCTCTCCTTATTCATGTATTTCGAACTGATTTGATATACGCATCCAGGTCTTTTCGGATATTATCATCCATATCAGGTTCTTCATAGGTTTCAAGGATTTTTTTGTACCGGGCATTGGCCCGCTGCTCCATGGTCAAAGCGCCTTTGCTTTTCCAGCTGGTAAAATTGTCCCGTTCTTCCATGAGCGGGGTGTAAAGCGCCTCCTTAAAATGCTGGAATGTATGCATATGGGTTAGATATTCACCCCCTGGACCGACTTGCATGATCGCATCTACTGCCAGTTTTTCAGCAGTGATGTCCTCTCCCCGTAAGATCCTCTTGCACATCCCGCAGATTTCATTGTCAATGATGAATTTTTCATAGGATGCCGTTATATACCCTTCAAGGATGCCGGCAGAGTGAAGAACAAAGTTAATGCCGCTCATGGTGGCCATCATCATGCTCATCATGGATTCATAGGCAGCCTGGGAATCCACTGTTTTTGAATCAGTTAAAGCCCCGCCGCCCCGGACAGGGAGATTATAGAAACGACCCATTTGGGCTGTGGCAGCTGTATTGATGGCCATTTCCGGTGCGCCGATACTCAAAGTGCCGTACCGCATGGCAGTGGCTGATGATGACCCTGCAAATACAACGGGTGCGCCTTCCCGGACAAGCTGGCTCAGAGTGATACCCGCCAGTATTTCAGCATTCTGGACCACCAGGGTTCCCTCCATGGTGACCGGGGAGGTGGCCCCTGCAATGGCAAGGGAGGATATCAATTGCGGCATACCGGCTCTGGCATATTCCATGATGCCGCCGCACATCTTGTCATCAAAACCCAAAGGGGTTAAAGAACACAGAATGCTGATAAAAGGCGGTTTGTCTGCCATTTCTTTACGGCTTCCAAAAACAAGAGATGCCATTTCAATGGTTTGTCGTGCATCCATGGCACCGGTTCCGGCTCCCATAAACGGTTTGTCAGACAATATCATTGCACCATAAATTCTTTCAGCATTCCTATGGGCAACAGGAATATCATTTGGCTCTGTCATCATACCGCCGGTGATATCCATGTAAGGACTTTCATATGCCAATTTAACAAAGTTGTTAAAATCTTCAAGGGTTCCCTTTCTTCGGCCTTTATCTAGGTCATTGACAAAAGGGGCGCCGTAACACGGCATAAAAGCGATATTATCTCCCCCGATCGTGACATTTTTTTCAGGATTCCTGGCATGGAGAGTAAATTGAGACGGGGCTTTTTTGATCTGTTCTTCAACCAGTTTTTTTGGAAAAAATACCCTGTGTCCGTCTATTTTACAGCCAGCCTTGGCAAAAAGGTTTCTTGCGGGTTCATAAGAAAAATTAAGGCCTGCTGTCTCCATTATAATCAGCGTGGCCTCATGGATTTTTTCTAATTCATTGGTTGAAAAATATTCGAAAAAATGCATGGTACTTCTCTCCTGGTCTAAAGGTTGTCAATATGCAAAAAATTTGCATGATCCATGCCACATGATTTTCAGGTGATTGGTATTAAGCGATACTTAGATATTTTTGTATTATTTAAACAGTTTAATGTCATTGTCTTAAAGGTTTTTAAAAAAATAAAGGTTTAAATAAAACTGAAAAAATAAAAATTTTTTGATATTTCTTGCATTTTCCTTATAAAAGAGGCATTTATAAGAAATACATTGTGGTAGTAAAAAAAAATTATAAAAATTTTTTGATTTTATGGGTGATATGATGGAAAAGCTTATTCTGGAGGATATTGATATTTACAGGGTTTTATCATCCATGCATGAAGGCATATTGATTGCGGATACCACGGGGAAGGTATTGTTTTATAACGAAACCCAGGCCAGGATAGATGATTTAGATCCCGAAGATGTGATCGGAAAGAGAATTATAGATATTTACCAGCTTACCGATGATACCAGCACCACCATGCGTTGCCTGAAAAGCGGTCAGGCCATAATGAATGAACCAAAGGTGTACCAGACTAGATTCGGCAAAGTAGCCAATATCATCAATAATGTTTACCCCTTATATAAATCCGGAATATTGATAGGCGCCATTAACTTTTGTAAGGACTATCAACTTTTGGAAAAAACCATTGTGATGGGTCATAGGGCTTCCAAAAAGAAGAAGGCGGATAATGGTGCGCAGTTTCATTTTTCTGATATCATTGGATCAGATCCAGATATGCTTAATGCTGTGCGGATTGCCACCATGTCCTCTAATTCGCCATCTCCAATCATGATTTATGGAGAGACGGGAACGGGAAAGGAATTGTTTGCCCAGTCTATCCATAATCACAGTTCAAGAAGGGAAAAGCCCTTTATTCCGATAAATTGTGCGGCGATTCCGGAAAACCTTTTGGAAGGGATTTTGTTCGGGACTTCAAAGGGGGCTTTTACCGGTGCTATCAATAAACGCGGTCTTTTCGAGCAGGCTGATGGGGGAACCATTTTTTTAGATGAGCTGGATTCCATGCCGTTGGCACTTCAGGCTAAATTTTTAAGGGTTATTCAGGAGAAGAAGGTTAGAAAACTAGGGTCTCTAAAAGAACAAGATCTGGATATAAAAATAATCAGTTCAGTGGGACAGTCACCGTTGGAGATTATCCAGAAGGGCGCATTAAGAATGGATTTGTTTTACAGGATGGGAGTGGTCTTCATCATGCTGCCGCCTTTAAGGGAAAGGAAAGATGAATTAAATGAGCTGGTCCGGTATTTTATTGTAGAATATAATAAAACATTAAATAAGCAGGTGACCCATATCTCAAAAAATGTGTCTTCCTTGTTTAGGAAATATCATTGGCCTGGAAATGTCCGGGAACTCAAACATGTTATTGAAGCCTCAATGAATTTGATAGCCGGCGGCAGTACTATCCGGTTTGCACATTTGCCATCCCATATTTTTTCGTTTGCAAAAAAAATACTGCCAAAACAGTTTGAAGCAAAGGCTTCCAATACCCAGGTTTCAAGCAAAGATATTTTTTCTTCAGACCTGCTCCAAACCCAGGCAGTAAATGAAAGGCAGATCATTAGCAATGCTTTAAACTACACTGGCGGTAATGCGGCAAAAGCTGCCAGAAGTTTAGGGATTTCCCCCCAGTCTTTCCATTATAAGCTTAAAAAGTATGGGTTGAACCGAAAAGAATTTAGATCAAAATAAGCAGATGAAAAATGATTGAAAACAGGGATAACCATTTTAAAATAAAACTATCAAAACCAAATTTTACCTTGTATTTTTAAGTTTTTTTTAAGATATTTATTCTACATATTACTGTGTCAAGGTTAAAAATAGCTTTAATCGACTGTTTTTTTGTTTTTCATCAAAAGAACAAGTAGCTTTGGCATACAAACTGCAACCGAAAAAATGTTCGTTTGTGTGGCACTATTTTTTATTTACATTAATTTTGGAGGCAAGATTTATGGGTACAAAAAAAGTTCAACTCATCATCGCTTTTTTCGCAGCATTTCTTTTTATTTTTTCAACGGGGGCATTCGCAGCAGAAACTTTTAAGCTTGGAGTATTGGGTCCCTTCACCGGTCCATCGGCTAAAACCGGTGGTGAATTCAAGGGATCTGTCACAATGGCCATGGAAAACATCGATTATAAAATTGGTGATTACAAGATAGAGCTTGTATGGATCGACTCTCAATCAGACCCGGCAAAAGCCACAAGCGCCTATGCAGAAGCTGCGGAATCAAAGGATGTTCAGGTTGCCATACTGAATTGGCACAGTTCGGTCGCAGCGGCGGTAATGGATGTTGCGGTCCAGTACAAAGTGCAGCATTTGTTCGCAATGGGTGCAGCCGAGATTGTAAATGAAAAATATAAATCAGATCCTGAAAAATACAGTTATTGGGCTGCCAAGGGATGGCCAATTCCCGGAGACCTTATTCCGGGTTATGTAGAGAGTATCAATGCAGCTATTGCAAGCGGTAAATTCACACCTGAAAAAAAGATCGTAGCCATTTACGGCGAAGAGACTGACTGGGGCAGAAGCGTGGGAGCAGCAGTCAAAAAGGGTTTTGAAGCTACAGGATGGACAGTTCTTTCCGAAGATTACTTCCCCTTCACCCAGACCGATTTCTATTCTCTTCTGAGCAAGTATAAAAAAGGCGGGGCGGCAGTCCTGGCCGGAACATCCACATCCGCACCTTCCATCTCGGGTTTTATCAAACAGGCCAGTGAGGTCGGAGTTAAAGCCGTAATCATTGCCGATGGGTTCGGCTGGAATGCCGACTGGTACAAGCTGACAGGAAATTCTTCAAACTACGTTCTGGACATGATCCCCGAGCTTACAACAAAGGCTGCCCAGGACTGGGCAGAATCAATCAAGGCTAAATTCGGATACAACCCGAGTCCTTCAGCATCCGGACTGTCATACGATTATGCCAATTTTTTCATCAAAATTGCCAAAAGAACCATTGAAAAACATGGAAAACTCGATAAAGAATCCATCCACGAGGTCGTTATCAGTGAACTCAATACGGGCAAACTGACATACGGCAAGGCGGACGGTGCCCTTATCATGAATGAGTACAAGTATACCGCAGAAACACTACCTGATCCTGTCATTGCTTCCGACGCTTTCTTTTTCCCCGTTCTTCAATACATGGACGGAAAAAGTAACATCATCTATCCTGATGACTGGAAACAAGCGGATTTCAAACAAAAATAGCCTGACATGAATACAAACAGGGGATACGAAAATGGTTATCCCCTGTTTGTTTAATCTATAAAATCAATAGAATTAGAGGCGAAAATGATTGTATTGGAAACCAATAATTTAACGAAAAGATTTGGTGGTTTGATCGCAGTAAACAATGTCTCCATGACATTATATGAAGGGGATATCTATGGTTTGATCGGTCCCAACGGGGCCGGGAAAACAACATTTATAAATGCCATTTCCGGGTTAAATCCCCCAACTGAAGGAACAGTAAAAATGTTTGGGAAGAATACTACGGGTTTAACTCCTGAAAAAATGTGTCGTAACGGTCTTTCCCGCACATTCCAGATTCCCAGTCCATTTCCAAAAATGACGGCCATTGAAAGCGTAATGACGGCCACCATATTTGGTAATAAAGCCGGAAGGGTTAAGGACCCGGTTGAGCATTCCAGACAAATGCTTGCTTTTGTAGAGTTCCCCATGGAGGAAACGGTTGTGGCGGAACAGCTTAACACAGTTCAGCTCAAACGCCTGGATTTGGCACGTGCGCTTGCCAGCAATCCCAAAGTCTTGTTCATGGATGAAATGGCTTCAGGTCTCAGTGAAGGAGAACTGAAAGATATCATGGGAATCATTAAAAAGATCAGCAAAAAAGGCATTACCATTCTTATGATCGAACATATCATGCAGCTTATCATGGCAGTGTGTAACAGGCTTTTATGTATCCAGTTCGGAACAAAAATAGCTGAAGGCTTAACAGAAGAAGTAGCAAATGATCCAAAGGTTACCAAAGCCTATCTCGGATAGTGAATCGGATAGCTCAGATGACAATTAACTTTAAGAATCAACGGAGACTTTATGCTGTTAGAAGTGAAAAATCTTGATGCAGGATATGGATACCTGCAGATATTACGTTCAGTCTCTTTAAATATAGAGAAGGGTGAGTATGTCTGTATTGTAGGACCCAATGGCGCCGGAAAAAGCACCACCATGAAAACCATTGCAGGTCTGATATCTCCTATGGGAGGCAGTATTTTTTTCAATGGAGAAAATATTACAGGACTTCCTGCATCTCAGATCACAAAAAAAGGAATTTCTTTTGTTTCTGAGGAATTAAATCTGTTTGTAAATATGACGGTGCAGGAAAATCTTTACATGGGTGCCTATATTATCAAGGACAAAAAAGTCCAGAATGAACGCCTTGACTTTGTGTTCAGCCTTTTTCCCCGCCTGGCTGAAAGAAAGGATCAACTGGCCGGTACCATGAGTGGAGGGGAGAGAAAAATGCTGGCCATTGGCCGTGGTATGATGTCTGATCCCAAACTGCTTCTGGTGGATGAACCTTCATTTGGGCTTGCACCACAATTGGTGGCAAATGTGTTTGAATCCCTTGATATTCTTATTAAAGCAGGCGTGACCATCCTTTTGGTGGAGCAAAATGTCACCAAGACCCTGGCTGTCACTGATCGAGGATATATCCTTGAAAATGGTAAAGTTGGCCTGGAAGGCAAAAGTCATGACCTGGCAGATGATCCCTATGTCAGAAAAGTATTTCTAGGCGTTTAATTTTCTTTTTGGAGAAATAAATTCATGTCAAATAACTATGTTTCCAAATTTTTAACCTGGACAAAATCCTCAGCAGGCATATCTATCGTGGCAACGATTTTGATTGCCGTGTTTGCAGCGATAAATTCCGGTCCTTACCTGCTGGTTAATACAATAATCACAGGCGGCATGCTTGCGTTGGTCGCCACAGGCCTTACTCTGATGCTGGGTGTACTCAATATTGCCATGTTTGCCCATGGTGAATTCTTTATGATCGGTTCTTTGACGGCCTATTATGTATTTACTCCCATCAGCAATTATATCAGTGAAAATCCAGAGTCATTCATGGCAGTGATTGGCCCTTTGGTCGCCATCGTCTGTGCCGCCATAGCGGGGGCTATCAGCGGTATTATTGCGGAAAAAATTGTGTTTGGCCCCCTGAGAAGGCGCTCCTCTGATAACTGGGTAATGAATTCTTTCTTACTCTGTGTCGGGTTAAGTGTCCTTTTGGTTAACATGCATCAGCTCATATTCGGAGCTGAGTTCAAAGGCATTGTCGCGTATTGGAGCGGAATGCCGATTTCCATTGCAGATGTGTTCATATCCAGGGACAGAGCCATGGCCTTTGTGATTTCGGCCGTAATTGTTGCACTTTTCTGGTTTTTTATGACTTATACCCGCACGGGTATGTCAATACGGGCGGTTTCTCAGGATATCACAGGCGCTCAGATTGTGGGTATAGATATTGAGAATGTTGTTCTCTTAACTATTTCCCTTGCCTGTGCCCTTTCAGCTGTGGCCGGTGGCAGCCTTTTATTCATGTATCCTTCATACCCCACTGTGGGTTTAGAACCTTTATATCTGGCATGGTTTGTAGTTATTCTCTCAGGTCTTGGAAATATTCTGGGAGCAGTAGCCGGTGCATTCATGGTGGCTTTGCTTAAGGCAATTACAGTTGAATATTTCGGTTCAGGATGGGATTTTGTTATTCCTTCCGCCTTGATTATGTTGATTTTGATTTTTAAACCCAGTGGGATATTTGGTTCAGATGTCCGCGGTGCCCTAGACAAATAATTTGTCAAATCATTGGAAAAATAGGAGATTATATGGATAACACAATAACAAGTCAGCAAATGAATCCATTTGATAAGTTGCTTGATAAATTATGCCTGACGCCGGCTGGATTATCAGGACTGGTCTTATTATTTGCCCTTCCTTTTATCCCGCCTTTCAACCAGGAGTATATGCTCAGGTGGCTGATTTACAGCGGCTTCATTGCAGCCATGAGTGTGGGATTTGACTTGACAGCCGGCTATATTAATATTGTCAACTTCGGGTATGCCGCAGTAGCCGGTTTTGGAGGTTATACCTCGGCACTTCTGGTCGTCAACCTGGGGTTATCTCCCTGGCTGGCCATGGTGGCAGGTGGAATTACCGCAGGCTCTATGGGGCTGATTATCGGAATGATCTCTCTGCGTCTCAGAGGGATTTTCGCGGCATGTCTTTCCTGGTTTTTCGGTCTGGCGATTATGGGGCTTGCAACTAAAATGGTCTGGCTGACCCGGGGACCTTTAGGCCTTCGTGTTCCCCGTCTTTTTGAGACCGATTCAAATGTGCTATATTATTTTCTTATTATCATATTGTTGTTTTTAATCTACCTGGTTTGTAAATGGATTGTCCGCTCAAAAATTGGGCTGGCCTTCCAGGCCATTGGCCAGAACATGGATGCTGCAAGAACTTCGGGAATCAATCCGGTTAATTACCGGGTTTTTAATTTTACTCTGTCCTGTGCAATAGCAGGTGTTCTTGGTGGATTTTATGCCCATTTTTATGGTATTTTGACCCCGGACATCATGCATACCTCAAAAACTGTTGAGGTTCTTGCCGTAGCATATATAGGCGGAAGAGGAAGTTTATGGGGTGGGGCTGTTATTGCATTTCCCTTTATATTTCTCATGGAAATTGTCCGATCCAACCTGACAAATCTGCCGGGATTGAATCTGGTTATTTATGCTCTGGTATTAATCCTGGTAATGATATATTATCCCGGGGGATTTTCATATTTTTACGAAATGAATATCAGAAAGACTAAAAACAAAATTTTACGTTATTTTTTTAATGGTAAAGAATAAGAAAAAATTGATTTAAAGGAGATTTACAATAATGAAAACCAATGCAAGAGCAGTTATAATTGGTGGTGGTGCCATCGGGGTGAGCGTTGCCTATCATCTGGCAAAATATGGATGGAAGGATGAAGTTGTCCTGGTGGAAAAACATGAGTTGACCTCAGGGTCCACCTGGATGGCAGCTGGAAATGTCTCCTTTTTTCATTCAAACTTTTATGGCACCCAGGTGAACATGAAAAGTATTGAAATATTCAAGGAACTGGAAAAAGAAACCGGACAATCCACAGGATGGCATACCACGGGTTCCATTCGGACAGCCGATAATCCCGGCCGTATGGATGAACTGGGATATGCTTATTCAATGAACCGTTGTCTTGGTTTGGATGTCAGTTATGTGACCCCGGAAGAAATTGGAAAAATGCATCCTTTTATGAATACAAAAGGGTTGTTAGGAGGCCTATACTGGCCGGATGACGGGGATGTGGATCCCAACTCAGTGACCCAGGCCATGGCCAAGGGCGCAAGACAGCACGGCGTTGAGATCAACCTTCATACCCTTGTAAAAAGTATTGAACAAACACCTTCCGGAGAATGGCTTATAAAGACTGACAAAGGAGATATTACCTGCGAGTATGTGATCAATGCTGCAGGTCTCTGGGCCCCGGAAGTATCCAAGATGGTTGGAATCGAAATTCCCTCTATTGCCATTGCACATACCCATATTCTATATGAAAAAATCAATGCCATTGCCGATGCAGATACCTATTTGCCTCTTATTCGTGATCCTGATAAATCAATTTATCTTCGCCAGGAAATGGATTCCTTGATCCTGGGCATGTACGAAGCAAATGGCCAGCAATGGAAAAAGCATGGAGTACCCTGGGACTATGCCCAGGAAGAAATAAAACCGGATATCGACAATATTTCCGACTGCATTGAAGCAGGAATGGATCGGTTCCCTATCCTTGGAGAAACAGGTTTCAAACATGTGACAGCCGGCCCCATTACCTACACTCCCAATGGAGATCCCCTGGTGGGACCTGCCGCCCCCTTGAAAAACTTTTTCCAGGCCTGCGGCTACAGCTTTGGAATTACCCAGGCCGGTGGTATCGGCCATTATCTTGCCGGCTGGATCATGAACGGGGAACCGGAAATTGATCTCTGGGCTGTGGATTCCAGACGTTATGGTTCCTTTGCAAACTGGGCATATAATACGGAAAAGATTGCAGATACTTATCCAAGACTTTATTCCACCATTTATCCCAACGAATTCAGGGATGCAGCAAGGCCTAACAGAACCAGCCCCATCTACGAATATCAGAAGCAGGCCAATGCCGTATTTGGAGATTACTATGGCTGGGAATGCCCCAATTATTTCCCACCCAAGGGTGAAGACTCCTATGAAGAACCTTCCTGGAGACGTTCCAATGCATTCAAGCATGTGGCCAATGAATGTAAACATATGATGAACCATGTGGGGATAATCGATCTTACCCGTTTTGCCAAGACAAAAATTTCAGGATCAGGCGCCAAAGCCTGGCTTAACAACATGACCTGCCAGAATGTGCCGGAAACAGACGGCCGAATTGCCCTTTGCCCCATGCTGGATCATAATGGAAACTTTAAGTCAGACATGACCATCACCCGGGTGAGCGAAGAAGAATTTTTCTGCGTCACGGCATCTGTGGGTAAAAAGCATGACCAGCATTGGATGCTTGAAAACCTTCCGAAGGACGGAAGTGTTGCCATGGAAGATATAACCTACCAGATGGGATGCCTGGTCCTTGCCGGCCCCAAATCTCGTGAAGTGCTTGCCAAGGTCGCTTATAATGATGTTTCCAATGAGGTTTTCAAATTTTCCACTTCCCGGGGAATTTATGTAGGTCGGACAAAATGTCGAATCAACCGCATGAATTATGTGGGAGAACTGGGGTTTGAAATTTTTCATCCCATTGAGCAGCAGATTGCCGTTTACAACTCATTGATGGAGGCAGGCAAGGAATTCGATATTAAATTGATAGGCATGCATGCCATGGATTCCATGCGTCTTGAAAAAGGATACCTGGCCTGGAAGAGTGAAATGAATGTTCACCATACCCCCCTTGAAACCAATGTGGCCTGGACCGTGAAAATGGACAAGGAATTTATCGGTAAACAAGGGATTCTTAAGCAGAAGGAAAAAGGTGTGCCGTTGAAACTGGTTTGTCTGGTCGTAGATGCTAAAGATTCTGATCCATGGGGATATAATCCGATTCTCAAAGATGGAGAACGTATTGGCATGACTTCCTCGGGCGGATATGGCCACAGGGTTGAAAAAAGTATTGCCATGGGATATATAAAACCTGAATTTGCAAAGGCCGGAACAAAAATGGAAGTGGAAATCTTAGGACGGGCGCGGATAGCCGAAGTCGTGACCATGCCATTGTACGATCCGAAAAATGAGAGAATGAAGAGCTAGAAGGAAGCGGAATAATGAAAATTTGTGTATGTGTAAAACATGTACCTGACACTGCAGCAAGCATAAAACTTGCTGGTGACAACGGGTTTGAAGATTCAGAAATTAAATTTGTGTCCAACCCCTATGATGAATACGGGATTGAAGAAGCGGTCAGCCTGGTGGAAAAGCAAGGCGGCGAGGTTGTCGTTGTGACGGTGGGTAAAGCTTCAGCTGTAACAACAATAAGGAGTGCCATGGCCATGGGTGCCCACAGGGCTATCCTTGTTAAAACCGACAGCCAGTTTCTGGACAGTGACCTGACAGCAAAGGCCTTAAAAGCGGTCATGGATCAGGATGGGAAGCCAGATATGATTTTTACGGGAAAAGGATCTGTTGATACAGAAAGTTTTCAGACCCAGTACCGCCTGGCTAAATTCTTTGGCATGCCCATTGTAAATGAAGTCTCTTCTCTGACTATTGATGGAGGTAAAGCAATTGCCCAAAGAGAAGCTGAAGGTGGGAAAATACAGGTCATTGAAATGAGTCTCCCCTGTGTGATCGGGGCAACAAAGGGCCTGAATGAACCAAGATACCCCAAGTTTCCTGACATCATGAAAGCCAAGAAAAAAGAGATTAAGGAGATTGAGCTTTCTGAACTGGGTATTGACGTATCTCAAGGCAAAGTTACGATTGAAAAATTGGAATCTGTACCTGAACGATCCGGTGCAAAAATGCTTGCGGGATCTGTGGATGATCAGGTAACTGAACTTGTCAGAATCCTTAAAGAGGATGAAAAGGTTTTATAAGATAAGGAGAAAAGGATATGGCCAGGACAGGAATTTTAATTGAAATCGAAAACAATGCAGTAAAAGAGACCAGCTTTGGTGTAATGACGGCTGCCGCCGGTGAAGAGATCTATGCACTGGTATTGGGTGATGATGTCTCTACAGTTAAAGATAAATTGGCAGAATATGGAGCAGCTGTAATCGTCAGTATTACAGCCCCGGGAGATGTTTCATCAAGTCCGGACCTGCAGGCACAAATGATTGCAGCCGCTGTAAAGGAATATAATTTTGAAACCCTTTTAGGAACAGCCAGTGCAACAGGTAAAGATTTGTTTGCAAGAATTGCCGCTACCTTGGATGAACCCCTGGTATCAGATTGTGTGCAAGTCAATATTGAAGATAAAACAGTGAAAAAATCACATTTTTCCGGTAAAACCTTTGCCACGCTTAAGGTAAACGGTTCCCTTCTTCTGTGTACCATCCGCCCTAATTCCATGGAACCTCTGGCAGCACCTGCTGCTGGAGAAATAGTGGAGTTCAAGGCTGATGTAGCAGATCCAGGATTGATCAAGATCGTGGAAATCAAAAAAGATGCCGGGAAAAAACTGGATCTGACTGAAGCTCCGGTAATCATAACGGGTGGCCGGGCCATTAAGGCTGCTGAAAACTATCAAATGCTTGAAGCCTGTGCCCAAAAAATGGGAGCTGCCGTGGGTGCGTCCAGGGCCGCCGTGGATGCGGGCTATGCACCCCATTCCATGCAGGTGGGCCAGACCGGTAAAACAGTAAGCCCAAGGCTCTACATTGCCTGCGGCGTTTCCGGTGCAGTTCAGCATTTTGCAGGCATGAAGACATCAAAGGTCATTGTGGCCATTAATGAAGACAAGGATGCACCTATTTTTTCCAAGTGTGATTATGGCATTGTGGGAGATATTTTTGATGTGGTCCCTGTATTAACTGAAAAACTTTAACCTATTAGTTTTGAGATATGAAAAATACTTAATCAAGGATATTGCAGAAATCCTTGATTAAGTTACCAATTGACAGGGTGAGAAAAAACATCCAATATGTAGAAGGCCCTATATTGAGAAATACAGGGTTGTTTATGAAATGGGCAAAGGCAAAACAAAGGAGGATCATGAAAATATTAATTGCATATGACAAAAATGTGTCCATTTCAAGGGTTTTGGACGAGGCACTTTTAAGGGCCAAAAAACTGGGGGCACATGTCTACCTGGCCACAACCTGCGAACCTGATACAAAACTGCTGACAATAAGGAAGCTGGAAACCGAGCTCGAAGAGCTTAGACAGGAAGTCTTTGAAAACAATGGAGTTGAATGCGAAACCCATGTTCTTATCAGGGGTCTTGACCCTGGAGAAGATATTGTATGGTATGCCAGGGAAAAAAAGGTTGATGAAATCATAATCGGCATCAAAAAGAAATCAAAAGTAGGAAAGCTTGTTTTTGGTTCAACAGCTCAATACATTATCTTAGAGGCACATTGTCCTGTTCTTTCTGTGAAGTAGAAAAACCCGATGCCGGCCATTGAATGACGAAGCAGCATCGGGTCAAGAATAACATAAGGCCTTGTTCAAACAAGGCGCTGTTTCTGTTTGCCTTTAACTTTCAATGGCTCCGGAACGAACCCCTTTAAGATAGTTCATGCAGAAATCATCCTTGCCTAAAAGCATGTCAGCCGTTCTGATGGTGGCCATGATTTTTTTGTCCAGAGGATCAATAATAGCGGAATCCATGCCGGCATCCATCATCAGGGAGACAAAGGTCCGATTGATGATTTTTCTCTGGGGCAGGCCATAGGAAATATTGGACAGGCCGCCCGTGATATGAACCTCGGGGAATTCAGCTTTTATGGCTCTGACAGCATCCAGAACCATAGTGCCTTTGTTGGATTCGACGCTGATGGGCTGGACCAGAGGATCCACATAAATGGATGCAGTGGGGATGCCTATCTTGTTGAGTTTTTCCACCAGGTCTCTGGCGCGGTCCAGGATGTCATTAAAAGAGGTTGGCATGCCTGAATCGTCCATGCACAGGGCGATTACCTTGCAGTCCTTTCCTTCAAGAAAGGGCATCATGGCATTAAACCGTTCTTTTTCCAGGCTGATGGAGTTGATCATGGGTGTCTTTTCCACCATCTTAAAGGCCATTTCCAGGACAGCAGGGTCTGGACTGTCCAGGGTGAGAGGTATAGTTGCAATGGGCTGGATAGTGTCCAGCAGCCATTTCATGTCCTCTGTTTCATGTCCGATGCGAGCCCCGGCATTGACATCAATAAAGTTGGCGCCTGCTTCCTGCTGTTTTTTTACATCATCAATGATATAGTCGGCATCCCGTTCTGCCACGGCAGCCTGGACCAATTTTCTTGAGGTGTTTATTCTTTCGCCTATTACTTCAAACATGGTCTATTTTTCTCCTGTGTTTATACGTCCAACTTATTTGACAAGGGACTTGGCAAGTTTTGAGGCAGCACCGGCATCGGCTGCAAACCCGTCTGCACCAATTTCATCGGCAAAGGACTGGGTAACAGGCGCACCACCCACAAGGATTTTAACCTGGTCCCGAAGACCGCTTTCAACAATGGCATCAATGGTTTGTTTCATCATGGGCATGGTGGTGGTCAAAAGAGCAGACAGACATACGATCTGGGCGTTTTTTTCTTTGATTTGGGCCACAAAACCCTCAGGGCTGATGTCCACCCCAAGATTATGAACTTCCATGCCTGCGCTTTCCATCATCATACTCACCAGGTTTTTACCGATGTCATGGAGGTCGCCTTTAACCGTGCCAATGATCACTATGGCACCGGCGACAGACTCACCCTCTTTCAACAGAGGCTTGAGGATAGCTACGCTGGTAGCCATGGCCTTGGCGGCCATAAGAACTTCAGGGATGAACATGTCACCATTTTCCATTTTTTCGCCCACAATGTCCATGCCGGCTATCAGGCCTTTGTTGAGAATATCGAAGGCCGGTGTATTCTGGGCTAGAGCCTCGTTTACAAGGGTGCTTACTTTGGCAATATCACAGGAAACCAGGGCATCGATTATTGCATTAAAATCAGTCATTTTTTTCTCCTTTAAGTGTTTTTACGTTTTTCAACATATTCGGTTAATTGTTGTTCAATTTTTGGGTCAATATCTGGTTTTTCATAGGAAGCCAGTCGCAGGGCAACCTTGTCTTCAGCTATCTGGTCGATTCGTTTCTTTCCATCTTTTGTCCAGGCATCTAAATTTTTCCGGCTCATGAGAGCAGGCATGAAAAATTCGGTCCGGCAGAGCTGGAAAGTTTTGGGATGTGTCAGGTACTGGCCGCCAATGCCCACCTGCTTTATCATGTCAAGATCAATGGATTCATCCGTAAGGGCAAGGGGTTTGATCATGTTTAGCACCATACCGCAGATTTCTTCGTCAATGAGAAATTTTTCAAAACTCATGGCAATATAGGAGCCCAGTATGCCGCAGGAGTGGAGGATGAAATTAATTCCGCTCCTGACCGCAGTGGAAAGGGCTATGGCAGATTCCGCACCAGCCTGGGCATCGGCACACAGGGCATCGGTCAAGGCACCGCCGGATCTGGAGGGAAGATTATAGAACCGTGCCATCTGGGCCACCAGATGGATGTTTTTAGACAATTCAGGCGCACCAATGGACAAAGCCCCGGTTTGCATGTCCATGGCAGAGGAAGTGGAGCCATAAATCACGGGAACTCCCGGTCTGACCAGCTGGGCCAGGGTGATGCCGGCCAGGATTTCTGCATTCTGCAGGGCCAGAACCCCGTCCAGGGTCACAGGTCCGGAACCGCCGGCCATGATAAGAGAAGCCACTACACAGGCTTGGTTGTGACGGGCAAGCTCGATAAGTGCCCCGGCCATTTCTTCGGAAAACTGTAACGGGGAAAGGGAGTTGATCAGGGAGACAGACACTGTCTTGTCCATGATATTTTCCTTGCCGCCCCAGAGGATGCCTGCCATTTCAATACCGTCCAGAGCACCCTGACGGGAGACCGGACTTCCCATGAAGGGCTTGTCACACAAGAGCATATTAGATAGATTCAAGTCCAGGTGGACGGTTTCATGTGGCATGTCAGCCGGTTCCACCATCATCCATCCATTCATTTTAATATAAGGGGAGGTCTGGATCAGTTTGCAGAAATTATCGTAATCTTCCATAGTGGCCTGGCGCTGGTTTCCCAAAGCATCCATGATAAAAGGGGCGCCATACCCGGGCAGGAAGACAAAATCATCTTCTCCGATTTCCACGTTTTTTTCAGGATTCCTGGCATGGACGGTAAACTTTTTGGGTGCAGTTGCTAAAGCTTTTTGAATGTCGGATTCTTTAAAAAAAACCGTGGTACCTTCCACCCTTTGTCCGTTGGCCTTGAAAATTTCAAGGGCTTCTTTTTCTTTAAAGGAAACACCAGTGTACTTTAGAAGATCCATGGCAGCAGAATGGATCTTCTTCATGTTTTGGATACTCAGTTCCTGCATTCGATCGACCATTGTCTTTTCTCCTTTAGGGAGGTTTTGGTTGCCCCAGTGTTATTTTTTTAAATTAAATATTATCTATCCATCCTGACCGTCTTTAAAATAAGGGGACCGATAAATTTTCATGACACAATGCAGATAGTATACCATGAAATATGACTTACGGCTTATTTTGTATTTTAATAATTTAACTCGTTAATATAATAGATAAAATTTATATATACATAAGTGAATGGTTTTTGGTTTAAAGCAAATAGAAAATTTTTTTTCGCTTTAGTTCCATGATAAATAGAAAAGAAATTTTCACTTGAAAAAAAATTGACTAAATATTGGAACGTAAGATAAAATCCGTGCGAAAAAATTTATTTTTTTTGATCTTATAATGAAGCAATTGTCTTGAAATACCAAGATTTTTTGCTGCCTTTGTCACATTACCCCCTGTTTCGGTGAGGGCGGATCTAATGGCTGATTTTTCCCAATCTGCCTGGGTCTGGGCAAAATTGTTAGGCCGATCCGGACCAGGAGCATGGGCTGGTTCCTCAAGCCTTGGGGTGCCAAGGGTTTTCATCATGGGAAAAGCCGTCGTAAGGCTGTTAAAATCAAGGGGTTCCAAACAATCCAGGCCTGGTGTGAAATGCTCGGTTCCAATGGTTTCTTCCCTGCCTGCCATGTTCATTGCGCCTTCTATCAGGTGCTCAAGTTCTCTTACATTTCCAGGCCATTGATAGCTTGTGAATAATTCAAGGACTTCCTCTGAAATGTAATTTACATTGGTGCCCAGACTATTATTGAATTTTTGGATAAAATGGCTGATCAGTTCATTCATATTGTCCTGCCGTTCTCTAAGGGGTGGCAGCTTGACCATGACCACTCCCAGCCGGTAAAACAGGTCGGTTCGCAATCGTTTTTCCCGGATGGCAATGCGGGGATCCTGGCTCACGGAACTGATGATTTTTACATCAACGGGGATTTCCTTGTCAGAACCCACCCTGCGAACGCGTTTTTCCTGCAGAACTCTTAACAGTTTTGCCTGGAGATCCACGGGCATGGCCAGGATTTCGTCAAGGAACAGGGTGCTGTCATGGGCAATTTCAAAAAGTCCGGGCTTGTCCAGAGCACCGGTAAAGGCTCCTTTTGTGGTGCCAAATAGAATACCCTCCAAAAGGTCATGGGGTATGGCCCCGCAATTGATGCCCACATATTTTTGTTTCCTGCGCTGGCTGTGATTGTGGATGGATTGGGCAAATAGCTCCTTGCCTGTACCGGTTTCCCCCTGGATCATGATGGGCGATGAAGAAGATGCGGCCTTCCTGGCTGTTCCTACTACCCTCTGGAAGGCAGGGTCGCTGCCGATGAGGTCGGCAAAGATGTATTGGGTACCATTGCCAAGATCAGGTCTGGATTCAGTGATGGATGTCATGGGAGTGGATCTGTAGAGCAGTTCATAGTCCTTTACAAAACAGATTACCCCATTGACAATTTCTCCATTGAAAAGGGGGTAAACACTGGTAATGGTGTTGGCAACATTTCCCTTGCGGGTTCTGTAGAAAAAGGCCCGGTTCTTTATGGCGGCATGTCTGTAAATCACCTGCATAATCATACTGGACCGATTGTTGAGGTCATAAACATCGGTTACCTTGAGTCCGATGACCTCTTCGGGAACCAGGCCGTCTATTATAGATTGAGCAATATTATAAAAAAGAATGTTCCCTTTAATGTCAGCAATAATAACCCCATCATCCAGCAGGTTCAGCACAGATAAAAAATCAATGCTTTTTATATCCAAAAGGACTGAAGGGCTATTATTCTCAGGAAAAGGCATTACAGATTTCCTTGCAATTTGTTAAACTCCCATGATTCTGATTTGGGATACTATCATACCTGAAAATAAATATCAAAGGCCTTGGTTTTACTCGAATCCTTTAGCTGATTTTTTTAAATGGGGGATTCAGGTTTTAAGATAAAAGGACCAAAACCAAACAATTCAAAGGCTTAAAAAAGAGTAATTTTATCTATTGGCACAGACATCTGATCAGTGTAT
>CALGRI010000372.1 GCA_937880875.1 uncultured Pseudomonadota bacterium | reverse complement strand
AGGACTACGGACTCTGACTCCGTCAATTAAGGTTCAAATCCTTATCACCCAGCCACTAATATCAAAGGTTTTCAGCTTTTTGGTTGAAAGCCTTTTTTGCTTGGGCGGTATTCCTCCGGTCTTGTTGTGAAATTATACTTGCTCAAATGGAATTTCAACCATTACCCTTCAAAAAATGGATCTTAATAAATTATGGTAAAATCATATCAGATTTTTTTTAAATTTTGACCAACTTTGACCAAAATAGACTGTGATAAGCGCTTGATAGCCTTTTCAAAGTTACAGTATCTATTCTATCATTACCGGTGTATTCATCGAATCCAGGGCCAAAGTCCACTCTACCGCTTTCAGTAACCGTAAGTATCAAGCAAGAATATCGATTTTAAAAAAAGATGCAATGGAAAACTTATGAAATGAAAGTCTTTAGCAATTCATTCAGTCGTCCTCTGTATTCAAATATCAAAGAACTCATTGATGGTGTTCGGATTAATTCTTTAACATCCTCAATATCACAAGATTTATAACCACTCATAATCCAAATAAACTCCATAGTATAATCTGGTTTCATTTTTAAAAGTGGTCGCCTTGCTGATGCAATTTCAGATTTATCTTTTGGTGTCCATCTGAAACCATGTCTTGCAAGCAGATGGATGAGCCTCATCTTTTCTTTTGTCTCATGGGTATCAATATTTTTCTTCTTTCTATTTTCTAAAAATAAATTGTGATAATCCCAATCAATCGAATCAAGGAGAAATTGTATAACAGCAGACTCATCTTCCATCATCGATGCTTTGAAACCCTTTTTAAGCATCTTTTCAACAAATTCGAATCTACTAAATCTGCAAGCCGTTTCAAAAACATTAGCAATTTCAGGGCGATTCAGATCAATCTTCATCTTTTTCAACTCAAGGATATCATTATGACTTCCTAACATTGCCCGCTCAAAAGCATTAGAGTCATAACTTGTGCTTTCATCTTGATTTGGATCAGAAGGACCATAGCTGTAAGGATCTGCACCTGCCCATAGCAACAAAGATACCCATTTTGTGTCTCCCTCTTTACAGTGGTATCTCAATGCGATATTCAGTTGTTCTTTAAAACTGGAAAATCGATCTTTATATCTTTTGTAAACTCCCAAGGCAGTTTTAATGCGCCATATTAAGGCAACCGCAAGTGGATACTCTGTTTCAAGATCAGCCCCATTTTCAATGAAATAATCCATGATTTCAGGGGTCCAGGTTTCAAATACTTGAACCATACACGCAGATTTGAGATCAGCTCCGTGTTTTTGAAGAAGTTTAATCAAATCTAACCGTTTTAAATCAATTGCATGCGTGAGAGCATCGTATCGGAATGTGTTAACCGGTGTCCCAGCTTCAAGCAGAATCTGCAAAAGGCTATGGAACCCTCGTTCCATTGTATATTCCAATGGAGATTTCCATCTTGTTCCAACCTTTTGCTCAGGAAGAAGGAATGGATTACCCTCATCTATCCATTTTTGAACCTCAAATAATTTACCAGCCTTGCAAAGTTCAATGAATGGTTTCAGGTCCTGCGGCGTTTTTGCAGTTTTCATGTTTACCACCAACTTTGCCGCTGACAGGCTTTTTCCAATTCATCTGCATCATCCAGGATAGATGATGGACTTGGCTTCAAAGGATCAAGTCTGTCTGCTTGATTGTAGGCCCATTCTATCCAGTCATCCCCCTTCTCTTCAAGGAATGGGAATATTTCTCCCTGTTCCGAACGCTTCTCAACCTCAACAATGTACTTTCTCAAGGCAAATGCTTTGTTCCAATTACCAGAGTCTTCAATCAATCCTGCCAAACGCTCCTTTTCAACATTGTATTCATTGACTTTCTGTTGAAGGATTCTTTTTTGATCTTCCCTTAATCTTTCTTCTTCTTTTCTCCGCCTGGTTTCTTCGCTTTTTTTTGCGGCAATTTGTATCAGCCCTGAAATGAATTTAGGCAAACGATTTTCAAGAACTACTGATTTGGTGTCACGCCAATTTTTCTGTTGAGTACCACGACCGCCGACCCATTCGTCAATTGAAAGGCATAGAATACCTGAAGGAACCCGGTCATAGTTGTAAGAACTGTGCTTACTTTTATATCCGAATTGATAATTCCATTCTAAATCATGCTCTTTTGGCTTTTTCGGAACCGTTTTATATTCCTCCTTAAGTAAAAACGTAATACTTACATCAAAAATTTTGACCCTGGTTTCGGAATTTTCAAGAACAATAGGAAAACCTTTTGACTCAAGTACTTTCAACACAGAATCCATGATCAAAAGAGCTCTTCGGAGACTGGATAGGGACACAGTAATATCAAGGCACTTTCCTTTTGATGGTATCAGCATTTCATCTGCTTTTTTAGAAACAGTTTTAAAATAATTTGATGTCTGTTTAATTAATGGATGAGCCCCTTTTAAAGTCTTTTTGACTGGGATCGACGCTATTTTATTTTTCTTAAAATAATTTTCAGCAATACTTTTTTCAGGCTTTTCGCGAGGCGAATTTGCAAGCTCTATATGGTCGGAGCTTTTTCCTGTTGGTAAACGAATTTTCTTAACTTTGTGGCCTGCTTGAAGTTTTGCCCAGTATCCACGAGGTGGGCAAGGGATATTATGCTTTTTACAAATTTTGGCCAACCCACGATCCGATAACCCATATTGCTTTGCGAGCTTTATCATGGGTGTTGACCACACCTGATCATATAATTTTTTCCTGGAATAAGTCGTTGATTTTGATTTCATTTCTCCCCCACAGGTAATAATGATTGATTCAAAACCATCATACCAGTGTATGGAGAAAATGAAAAATCCTTTTGGGATAAGAACAGTGTCAAAATTCTATTTACGGTCTCAAATTTGGTGGTTTCGAGAATTTGTTGACCCCCATACTATTTTAATATTTTTTATTATTTCAGAATGTTAGACTCTGAATCCGTCAATTAAGGTTCAAATCCTTATCACCCAGCCACTTAAAAGATAAAGGTTTTCAGCAAATCCGTTTGAAAACCTTTTTTGTTTCAGACAATGATTTAACAAACATATAATGCAGTTTTTCAAATTGAACCGCTTTTTTATTCATAGGGTCAATACTTGATTGAACATGAATCCTTGACAATCTTTTTTGTTTACATGCTTTATTTTTTAGATAATTTATGAGGTTCGAATATGTCAAAAAAGAAAACAGTAGACTTATCCCAGTATCGGAAGAAAAAAGTTCAAGATAAATCCTCAAATCCTTTTAAGAAAGACACGCAGTCATTTGAAGAAAAACTGTAGGATTTGATCCATAGGCCGTTGAATGAACCAGGATTAAAAAATGAGCTGATTACAATTTTTCAGGAAACGCAACTTATAGTTTTGCTAACTTGAAAAAGACCTGAAAGATGAAGAGTTATGACCGGTCTTTTTGGGGTTCTTTCTTTTGCTTCAATTCATTGTTGCTGTTCACTTTTTCTTTTGCTATTTTCAACCAACAGCCTGGGTCAACAATGCGAGGAGATCAGGGATGAATTATTTTTTCCCAGTATTTATCACTGCAAGTGTTTTAATGGTTGTCGTCTACATTTGCTTATGGCATCTGCCCCGAAAAAAATGAGAGCCGAGGGTTTGGCAAATAATGCCGCTCGCCTTGGGTTTACCTTTAAAGGCGATATTTCTGTAAAACCAAAGGGAAAATTTGCTCCCCTTCGGCTGTTTTGCATCCAGCCTCCCGGTATGATGGAAAATTTTCAAAACAATACAATGTGTTTTGCAATGAAAACCCAAAAGACCTGAATGAAATTTTAACACAACGGGTTCTTGATTTTTTTGTCCGAACACCAGGGTGGCATATAGAGGCGCTGGATCAATGGATCCTTATTTATCAACGCGGAAAATGTATCAAGGCAAAAGAGCTGGAAACCTTTGTCAAATCAGCATCGCTTATTTCTGAAATGTTTGAAGGCTGAAATCAATTCTTTATCATTTGCTGAAAATGGTAACACTGCCATTTTCGGCAAATGCATTTTCTCTACACATTATTCCTGATGCCATTATGATTTGGAATGATGGGCTGTGTCCTTTAAATAGAGATGAATATTCCGTATCAGGTCAACAAAAAATCTTGCGAAACATCTTTTCGTGGTATAAGAGAAAAATTATCCCGCTGGGTTTGACGGGATTGGACTTAACACAAAATGGAGTAAAACAAGAATGAGCAGATTTAACGTTACCTTTCCCGGCAACAAAAAAATAGATGTTGAATTTAAGAATTATAAGATTAAGACGGACCAGTCAAACAAAAACGGGGGCGATGAAAGTGCGCCTGAACCCTTTGATATTTTCATCGCATCACTGGGTGCCTGTGCAGGAATCTATGCAAAATCCTTTTGTGATGCAAGAAAACTTTCCACAGACCATATGCACCTTTTTGTTGACGTTATTTTCAAAAAAGGACAAAAACTCATGGAACAGGTCAATATCACCCTTAATGTTGATGATAAGTTTCCTGAAAAATATATAAAACCCATCATAAAATCCATGACCTCATGTGCGGTTAAAAATCAACTTCACCCGGATATAACCTTCAACACGGCTGTAATTTATCTGGGAAAATAAAAAATAATCCAGGGCTTCAATCAAAAAGGCTGAGAAAAATGAAAATTCGTTTAACAACACTATGTGATAACCTGGCCGGTTCATTAGGCTATCTTGCTGAATGGGGGTTGAGTATCCTTGTGCAGTATGGAGAGGAAACCATCCTCCTGGATACTGGGGGGACAGATTCCGTGGTGCGCAATGCCGTTCAAAATAACATCTACCTGAACCAGATTACCTGTATTGTCCTCAGCCACGGCCATAAAGACCACGCTGGCGGACTTCGTCATATTCTTCAGACAATGGACTCGAAACGACAGGTCATTTTGCACCCTGAAGCCTGGGCATCCAAATATGCTGCCCGGTCTGAACCAACCGGTCGTCAGATGCATTTTATCGGCATCCCTTATGCAAAAGAGGAACTGGAACATCTTGGTGCCGTCTTTACAATGAGCCGGGAACCTGTCTGGATCAATGACCAGATTGTTGTTACCGGAGAGGTGCCCATGAAGACCTCTTTTGAATCTATTGACAAAAATTTATTTGTCAAAACCGGGGAAGACTATATACCAGACACTGTTCCCGATGACCAGGCGCTGGTAATTAAGACCTCAAAAGGACTGATCGTGGTCCTGG
>CALGRI010000371.1 GCA_937880875.1 uncultured Pseudomonadota bacterium | reverse complement strand
GTTATTTGCCATGTAACCGAAGGGGCGGAGCTGGGTAAACCCTAACCCTTAAAACTTAAATCTGCGGTCTCTGCGCGCTCTGCGGTGAACCCCTTTTCAGTTTGGGATAAACTTGAAGATCCGGCAAATGGCATCTTTTTTGTGGAATACCAGGCAAAGGGAACACCCGGAAGGCGAATGATTGAGAAACAAATCCCGATTAAAGCAGGCATCCATACCCTTACAGGATATTCAGCCCATGCTGATCAGAACATGCTGGTCAACTGGGTGAAATCCATGCCCACACCGCCGGGGAAAATAACCCTGGTGCACGGAGAACCCAAAGCCCGGAAAGCTCTCTCCCAGGCCCTTGGTTTATAATGTACGCCCTTAAATCTTAAACCTTACTTTATTCTTGATTATGGCTATAAAGATGGCTATAATGGATAAAAAGATAATATATCAAGGAGGTGATAATAATGCAAAAGCAATTTTCCATAGCTGAAGCAAAAAATAGACTCCCCACCATTGTTCATTATGTCGAAAAGGGGCCATATGTCGAGTTGACCAGACGAGGAAAACCGGTTGCAGTATTGCTGTCGATTCAAGAATATGAACGTCTCAGTCGTAAATATACAGGTTTTTGGAATGCCATTTCAGAATTTCGGCGAAAAACTGAGGATGAAGGGATTGAGATCTTTGACAGGGATTTCAATGGACTTCGAGACCTGTCTTCCGGAAGAGAAGTTGAGTTAAGATGATGAAATATCTCATTGATACAAACGTACTTTCAGAGGCCATAAAAACAGTTCCTGATAAATCGGTCATGAAGATGCTTGAAAGATGCCAGCATGAAATAGTTACTGCCGCTCCGGTTTGGCATGAGCTTCAATTTGGTTGTCAGCGCCTTCCGCGGTCCCGTAAACGTGAAGTTATTGCTTCATTCCTTAATGACATCGTTAAACGCACGATGCTTATTCTTCCTTATGACGACAGAGCAGCAGAGTGGCATGCAGGAGAACGTGCCAGATTATCGTCAAAAGGCTTAACTCCGCCATTTGTTGATGGACAGATTGCGGCAATATCCGTGGTGAATGGTTTGATTCTTGTAACACGGAACATTGATGATTTTAAACAGTTTTTAAGGTTGAAGATTGAAAACTGGCATAATGCATGAAAAGAGCACAGAAGGATTTAATATTTTTCAAAAAACTAAACCTTAAAACGCTGTTTTTGACCCCAAAAAGCAGAGCCTAAGAGGAAAAAACACCCCAAATTGCAACAATTCTCCCTTAATAACAAACACTTAGCGGGGTCAGACCCCGTTATAACAGGCAGCTATGCAAAACCCAATAACGACAACAACGCAAGCCTGGGAAACTTCTTTCTTTCCAGAGTATGATGGGGTATAATGTTACTGTTATAAAATTTTGATGGAGGCTTACCATGGGAACGCAATTTGTACCAGACGCACAAGGCAATAAAACAGCGGCAGATATGAAAACATTCAATGTTATTATCGAGCAGGATAATAAGGGATTTTATGTCGCCAGTGTACCTGAGTTAAAGGGGTGCCATACACAGGCAAAATCGCTGGATGTTTTGTTAGACCGTATTAAAGAAGCCATTGCATTATGTGTGGAGGTTGATGACATTGCCATCACTAATCAATTTATCGGTTTTCAACGAATTTCGGTTTCTGTATGACACAATATCCATCTTTGCAGGGCAAACAACTTGTTAAAATACTTAAAAAGAAAAAATTCAGTGTCATTAGAGTCAAAGGAAGTCATAATTTTTTAAGACATTCTGATGGCCGATGCACTGTTGTTCCTGTACATTCAGGCGAAACAATTGGCCCAGGCCTGTTGTCAAAGATCCTTCGTGATTGTGAAATAACTCGGGATGATCTTTTGAAGCTTATCTAAAGTCTTGACACTTTACCCCCAAAAACCAGGCCCTAAGAGGAAAAAATACCTCAAATTGCAACAATTCTCCTTTAATAACAAACACTTATCAGGGTCAGACCCCGGATGATCCAGAAACAAAAAAGGATTTGCAGAAATTTAAGTTTATGGATACACTGTTGGTGTCAAGATGATTTTATATGTCAACACTGCTATAGTTATAATCAAACAGGGAGCAATAACGGATGAAAGCAGTCGAATATACAACTAATATATCAAAAAATGGGGTGATTATGAAAAGAAAACATTTTCCCATAATTATTGAACAGGATGTCGATGGTGAATTTATTGTAACTTGTCCGGTTTTTAAAGGATGTCATAGTTATGGCTCTACCATTGATGAAGCCATTGGCAATATTACTGAAGCCATTGGTTCCTGTATAGAAGATACGATTGTTGATGATTATAATCAATTTGTCGGTGTTAGAGATATAGAAATTGCAGTATGACATCATATCCAGCCATAACCTTAATTCCTGACCACGGCAATAAAGATGTTCCAAAAGGTTTATTGAGCAAAATTATTCGATACGACCTTGAAATGGATCAGGATGAGTTTTGGAAATAAAAATCATAGCTTTTTTGTCTGGGACAGTCTTAAAATAATAAGTCCATTTACATAAAACAAATACCTTACCCCCCAATAACGACAACAACGCAAGCCTGACCCCAAAATGAAAAATTATCTAATCACCGGCGGAGCCGGATTTATC
>CALGRI010000370.1 GCA_937880875.1 uncultured Pseudomonadota bacterium | reverse complement strand
GCATGTGTCAGGTATAAAAATCTTTCTGCCCGGGTCATTGCCACATACATAAGCCGCCTTTCCTCGAAAAGCGCATTATCGCCTGCATCAATAGACCGCCAATGGGGGAACAGACGCTCTTCGCATCCCACAATAAATACGGTATCAAATTCCAGGCCTTTGGCTGAATGAATGGTGAGAAGGGATACGCCGGATGAATCTGATTCCTCCTCCTCCTTGTCTTCTCTGATCAAGGCCGCCTCTTCAAGATATTCTAAAAGATCATTTTTAGATCTTGCTGTATGAATTAATTGCTCAAGGTTTTCTTTTTTTGAAATAAACTCGTCATTTGTTTTTGTTTTTTTCTCCAGGTATTCAAAATAATTGGTTTTTCCCAGGACAACTTCCATGGCCCGGGCAGGAGCCAGATACTTTATTTCATCCAGGATTTCAAGAACCTGGGAAAGGTTTTCATGGATTTTTTTACTTAACACCCGATCCTTGACCATGATTCTGGCGGCACCCTGAAGGCTTGTCCCCTGGGTTCTCATGTCTGCCATTTTTTTAATCATTGATGGCCCGATTCCCCTTTTGGGGGTGTTGACAATCCGCTCAAAGGAGACATCATCATTGGGGAAAAATGCAGCACTCAGATATGAATTAATATCCAGGACTTCCATTCTTTCAAAAAACCCCTGAGACCCCTTCAAACTATAGGGGATTCTGTAAGACCTGAAGATCTTTTCAAAGGGAAGGGAACAGAACTTTGTCCTGTAGACCACTGCCATTTTATCATAGCCGATGCCCAGACCCTGGCGATTTAATCCCTTAATCCTTCTGGCAACCCATTCTGCTTCATGTGAATCTGATATAAAGTCATAAATTTCAACCACACCGCCTTTTTTTTTGGAAAAGCATTTTTTATCCATTTTATCAGGATTATAATCGATTAAATCATTTGCTGCCTGAACAATTTCATCTGCAGATCTATAATTTTCTTCAAGCCGGAAAATTTTTGAATCCTTATATTTTTCTGAAAAGCCTAAAAAATGATTAACATTGGAACCCCTGAATCCATAGACGGACTGCCAGTCATCCCCTACACAGAAAAGATTTCGGTGTTCACCCAGAAGCAAGTTGGTTAAATCGTCCTGAAGATTATTTGTATCCTGGTATTCATCCACAAGAATATAGGAAAAATAGTTTTGATAAAAGTCCCTGATTTCTTTGTGATCCCTTAAAAGATCCCTTGCCTTTAAAAGGATATTATCAAAATCTACACTGTTCATTTCTTTTAGCCGTTCTTCATATTGGGCAAACAGATCTTCAATCCTGACGCTGAAAAAGGCTGGTTTTAAATCAAAATATTTTCCAGGGTTGCCGAAATTTTTAGCCCTTGAGATGAGGGATAAAATTTTGTTGGCATGCTTTTTTTCAATATTATTTTTCACGCAGAGTTCTTTGACCAGCTTTTGCTGCTGATAGACTGAAAACACCTGTATGGGTGATATGTATCCTGATTTTTCACAATGTTGTTTTAAAATCATAAGGCAGGCTGAATGATAGGTTCTAACCCATTGAAAATTTTGGAAATTAAGACCTGTCATCTCAATGAGCCGGGATTTCATCTCGCCGGCTGCTTTGTTTGTAAATGTGATGGCAAGAATTTTTCTTGGATCATGGCCCAGGTTGACAAGGTGTGAAAACTTGGCTGTCAAGGTTCTGGTTTTACCTGAACCGGCTCCCGCAACAACAAGTGCTGGGGAGCCGGTATGATTTACTGCATCCTGCTGCTGTACGGATAACTCCATAA
>CALGRI010000369.1 GCA_937880875.1 uncultured Pseudomonadota bacterium | reverse complement strand
GCCAATCCATGAACAACTAAAAGTATGGCTTTAGGCTCGTCTTCAGGTAACCAATATTGATAGTAAATATTGGTATCCCGAACACCTTTGAATCTTCCATCTTGATGTTTCATTTATATCTCCTTGTTTACTCATACTTGCACTAAAGATAGATTCCAATGTGCTTCTATATCGTTTTTTTATTGAAACCGATCCGCTGATCAGGAAAATCCGTATTCTGGAATGCGGAATGTTCGATATAAAGGTCTTTTTTATAATAAAAGGAGCCTATAAACAATAAGACTCCTGCAAGGAATGCAAATATGGGCAGGATTGTCAGGGCCTTATCAAGACCATATGTGTCGGAAAGCTGTCCAATGACAATGGGTGCAAGACTTGAGCCCAAAAGGTGCTGGATGATAATATTCAGGCTTAAAGAGACAGCACAAAGCCCGGGGTGCACGACATCCTGGGTCACGGCTACGCCGGACGGAACAAAGGCTACGGCAGTTATGCCGATGAAAAGCAGGACAATATATTGAGCACTTCCCTGTAAAAAAGCAAAGGCGATAAAAAGCAGGATTCCCGTAAGAATGGATGACAGGGCCGGAAACAAAAGTCGGGCATTTTCTCTTTTTTTTGACCACAGATCTGACAGAAAACCACCCAAAGGAGCGCCAATGATTGCAAGAACCATGATGGAACTGGCTTTCATACTTGCCTTGTCCATGGCAAGATTATCAAACCTATGAAAATATGTGGGCAGCCAGGTCAGAAGAGATGTGGTGATAAAAACATTCAAAGTAAAGGCCAGATTGTTGTAAATCAGAGTCTTATTATGGGTAAATTGTCTTGCCATATCAATGAATAGCATTTTTGTTTCTTTGCCGGTTTTTTCTTTTTTAGTGAGCTGGATGGTTTTATAATCTTTGACAAAATAAAATATTATTGCAAGGATCAGCCCGGGAATAGCCACAAGCCCGAAGGCATGTCTCCAGCCAAAGTTATGGGCTACAAATCCTCCTATGCCAATGCCAAGGGCGCTTCCAAGGGGAATGGATGCATTCCAGAACCCAAGTATTCTTGCCCTTTTTTCCTTTGGAAAATTGGCAGAGAGCATGGCTGTTCCGCCCGGGGCATATCCTGCTTCACCAATGCCAATGGCTGTTCTGGCAATTAACAGCTGTGAAAACGTTTTCGTAAAGGCACAGGCTAAAGTGGCCATGCTCCAGAATGCAGCCATGATGGAAATGCTTTTTGTACGACTCCAGCGATCAACAAGGATGGAAACAGGAAAAGAAAAAATCAGGATCGACCAATATACACTGGACATAAGGAGGCCGCACTGGGCATCCGTCAGGCCCATATCCTGCTGCAGGTAGGGAAAAAGGGATACAATAATCATGCGATCCATGTAATCAAACATGTAAAGGGCGAACAGCAGCCAGAAAATAATCCAGGATTGTTTTTTAGTCATTATTTAACCCCTTTTTATATTTGCCATGTTTGCGCACAGCCTCAAACATGGCAATGCAGTTTTCAGGATTAACCCCGGGATGCAGGGAATTTGAAGAACAGATAATCAGGCCGCCGCCCTTTGCCCCGTCGGCAATGGCCTGTATGACAGCCAGCTCAACTTGTTCCGGGGTGCCCGTGGGTAGAAGATCCACACAGTCAATATTGCCCAGAAGACAGATTTTATCACCGCAGTATTCTTTTACTTTTTTTATTTCCATGCCTGCCTGGGGTTCCAGGGGATTGATCCCATCATAACCCGTCTCAATAAGGATGTCCATAAGGGGCCAGAGGTTGCCGTCAGAGTGCCTGACCACTTTTAGACCTTTTTCATGGGCTTTGTCAACGATCTGCCTGTTATAGTGATTTACAAATGTTTTAAAATGCGCCGGAGATATCATTGGGCTTTTGGTAGATGCAATATCATCCTCAATTACCAGCACATCAAGACCGGCATCCACCAGCAGGTCAAGCTGGGCAAGATTGAATTCCAGCATCATCTGGGCAATTGCATGGACAAATTCAGGATTATTAATCATATTCATCATAAGGTTTGTCATGCCTGTTAAGCGCCAGGAGCGGACAAAAATCCCCCGCATAAGCCAGAAACTTGCTTTTTGTCCCTTAAATCTGTCAATGGCAAGATGAAGAAGTCCTAATTCCTCTGCCTTAGGTACGGGGGGCTTGAATGTTTTTAATTCATCAACGGTTTTTATGGGGTGGCCGACAGGAACGGGAATGCCGTGCTCCGACAGTTTATAGATCACACCGAATCCATCTTTGACATGGAGATCATCCACTCTTGTCTCATGGCCGATTTCAAATGTTGTCATACCGTCAATGTCAAAATGCTCATGGATCATGAAAAGGGTATCAACAAGCTTGAGTTGATCATTCACATTCATGAGCCTGAAATCCTTCGGTTCAGGAAGGCCGTCCGTGATGTGTTTTCCTATCCCGATAATGGGGGCTTCGTTGATGCCGTGGATATACAGGGGGACGCAATCGGGTTCTTTGACTTCAAGGGCAGTGATGATTCTTTGTTTTCCGTTCATGGTTTTGCCTCCATGGTAAGCATAATTTGTCCAAGACTTTTCTTTTGTCTTAATGCCTTTCAAACTCAATACTACCCTGATATTATAGTAAATGTAAACCTCACTGTTTTAGCAGCAATTTTCTTGTGATTCATAGGACAATTGCATGTAGATTTGAAAATTTCAGATGTTTATCCTGAATCTGTGATATTGACACAATTTGTATAGCAATATATTTTGGTAGTCTATGAAAAAAATTCTACATCTTCTTTATCAGCCATATAAGTGGCTTGTATATATTCCATTTTTTGGTATCTCTACACTCATTTTTGGTGCAATTGCCGCCATCCTGGCCTTTCTGATTAATGCCCGGGTGGCAAGTTATATAGGAGGTGCCATATGGGCTCGTCTAAATATCTGGATGGTACCGATATTTGTAACCGTATCTGGAAGAGAAAATATCGATATTAAACAATCTTACGTGGTGATTGCCAATCATCAGAGCGCATTTGATATTTTTGTCTTATATGGTTTCCTTGATATAGATTTTAAATGGGTAATGAAACAAGAACTGAGAAAATTACCCGGTATAGGTATTGGGTGCGAAAAAGTGGGACACATTTTTATTGATCGTTTTGATCATGAATCTGCTCTAAAAGCACTTAGTACGGCCAAAGAAAAAATAGTCAATGGTACGTCAATTATCTTTTTTCCCGAAGGAACCCGCAGTTCCGACGGGATAATCAGGGATTTCAAAAAAGGAGCTTTCAAGATGGCGCTTGATTTGGATCTGCCAATCCTGCCGGTGACAATCATCGGAACAAAGGAGATACTTCCTAATAAAACGCTGAATCTTTTCCCGGGTAAGGCCTTGATGAAGATTCATGAACCGATATCAGTAAAAGATTATTCAGATGAGAATATCAACGAACTCATTAAAAAAGCTCGGGAGATCATGGTTAAAGACATAAGCAAGGGAAAGAATTAGAAACAAGCGCTTAAATGAGGATTGCCAAAATGGTAATTTCTGAATATCACTCCATAGTTGTTATGCCGAAGATGGAAAAGCCCTATCCCTCTGTTCTGGATTTTTTAACAACCCGATTCCCTTTCATTGACAGGGAAATCTGGGAAGCCAGGATCGATGCAGGAAAGGTCCTGAACGAAAAAGGAGATCCAATATCTCAAGACACACCCTACATGCCTTTAAAAAAACTCCATTATTTCAGAGAAATGGAAGCGGAATCCATCATTCCCTTCACCGAAAGAATCATCTTCTGCGATGAAGAACTGCTTGTGGCCTGTAAGCCCCACTTTCTTCCTGTGACTCCTGGAGGACCTTATGTGAACGAGTGTCTGCTTCATCGGCTGAAAAAAAGAACCGGGAACAATGATCTTTCGCCCATCAACAGAATCGACCGGGAAACGGCAGGACTTGTTCTGTTTTCAATGAACAAAAAAACCAGGGGCCGCTATCAGGAACTGTTCATGAAAGGGGCGGTTGAAAAAACCTATGATGCAGTGACAAAATATCCCTGCGCACAGGAGAAAAGAACATGGGCCGTGGAAAACAGGATAGTCAAGGGAGACCCTTGGTTCAGGATGAAAATTGCCCCAGGTCAACACAATGCCGTTTCAAAAATATCCCTTGTGCGGTCATGGGAAAACAGAGCGCTTTTTCAATTATGCCCGGTAACAGGCAAAAAGCATCAGCTGCGACTGCATCTCAGCGGATTAGGATTTCCCATCCTCAATGACAGGTATTATCCTGACCTCCTGCCGGAACAAAAAAGGATGTTTGCAGCCCCGCTCCAGCTTCTTGCCAGAAGAATTCGATTCAAAGACCCCTTGTCAGCAAAACAGGTGACCTATGAGTCGGAACGTCTATTGCTCGTTGTTTAGCAGAATTGTTTAGCAGAATTGTTTAGCCAGGGAGCACTTTGTCAGTTTAGTGTGAATGCCATGTATTTGATGGTCAATCCCTTTGACAGGGCCGTCTTCTCAAAAGTGGAAACTATGTCATTGGCAGCGAGCCTGTTGCAATTGATCCCATGAATATTATCTGACGCTGCGACCACGTGCCCGCCCCATTTTTTGACGCAATCCCTGGTATACTTATAGAGCAGGTCATTGTCAGTTTTTAAATGCACGATACCTTTGGGGACGAGCAAGTGAGCATATACGTCTAAAAATGGGGCGGCAGACAACCGGGATTTGATTTCCCGATTTTTCAGATGCGGGTCAGGAAAGGTGAGCCAGATGTCGTGTATCGAGTGTTCCAGAAAGAACTCCTTCATACGCTCAATCCGCGCACGAAGGAAAAGGACATTTTCAAGGCCCTGTTCAAGGGCTTTTTCCGCACCGACACATATGCGATGACTCTTATAGTCGATTCCCACATAAAGTTTGAGAGGATTGACAGCAGCTAATGCAAGACTATACTCTCCTTTGCCGCAACCCAGCTCGAGAATCCTTTCCATACCCTTGTAACGTTCCTGGTACCAAGGGTATGTGCAAGAGACCCCTGGCTCGCCGAATACGGAAAAAGTCACGTTGGGCAGGTGTTT
>CALGRI010000368.1 GCA_937880875.1 uncultured Pseudomonadota bacterium | reverse complement strand
AAAATAACCGAAATAGCTGGCCGGTACGGCTGAAGCCCTGTATCCTACAACATAGACCCTTTGCGCCTGATATATGGTCCGGGCAATTGTTTCAAGTTCCTTTGAAGAAGACGATTTTATCAAATTTTCAAGATTGCCAACGGCATTTTTATAATATTTTTCCAGGGTGGTCGCCTTGCCAGGCTGCCGGGTTGCTCTTAACATTCTGTCAACACTGCTCAGCTCCATCTGGACCATGTCTTTTACGTGCCGGGTAAACTCCAAATATCCTGAAAACCCCAGATTTACGGCAAGTCGTATGATCGTAGGCTCACTGACCTGGCATTTGAGGGCAAGCTCTTTTGCCGTCATAAGGGAAATCTTTTTATAATCCTGCAGGATAAAATCCGCCACCCGTTTTTTTTTTACAGATAACGTGGGGTAGGCTTTGGCGATCCGATCAAAAAATGCTTTTTCCGCCGAATGCATGCTTTTTTTATTTTCCTTTTTTATCTTCCTGTCCTTTTAAGGACATTAGAGATTCTTCAGCCGCTGCTTTTGCCGCTTTAACATCAGATGATGTTCCGGCAATATATACCTTGCCGCTGGCACCGAAAACACTGGCATGGATGAGTTTGATATCAGCACCCTTTTCAGCTTCATTGGCGGCATAACCGGCATACGCCGCAGGCGTAACTTCCAGAGAATAAAGGGTTTCATCGCCTAAAAGCATACTGCCGTCCCGAAAGCGATTCACAATTTGAGTCATATAGGGATCAGTTCTTTCTATGATATCAGACGATATAATCTGGGGTTTAAGCCTGTCGGTCTCCTCTAGTCCAAGGTACTCTAGGATGACTCTGCCGGCTTCCTTGACATCTGCAGGAGAGTCGGAATGGACTTCAAGCATGCCGAAAGTTCTTTCTACAACCAGGGCGCCTGGAAGGACATTGGCTTTTTTTAGTACAACATCGGTGATTGTATTGATCTCAATGCCAGGTGCGATCTCAATAAAAAGACCGGACTGGCCTGCAACAGGATAAAATCCCTTTGCAGCCGTACCGATGTAACCGCAAAATTGTTTCTGCAATTGATCAATAAACGCAAATGCTCTGAGCTTGATGGCCATCTGTATTCAATTTCTCCCTTTTAATATGAAAGTTTTTGCTAACCAAAATCATGACTTTCATGTTTCACTGTGGGCAAACCAGGGATAAATACCCGATCTACCCGGGCAGTTAGATATGCTTTAACCATTGTCTTTTGTTTGGACAAATAGCTGTATTAATTGTACAGGTTGCATTTTTATTACACGAGCACTCGAGATCGGCCCCTTTGTTAAATCGACCATAACAAAAATCATGGATTGGTATGGAGGGCTTACAATCCAGAATTAGTTCCGACATCAATTTACCGACAACTGGCCCTATCCCAAAGCCATGTCCGCTGAACCCTGTGCAAAAAATAAATCCAGGGACTTCACTGGTCAATCCCAAGACAGGTATGCTGTCTGACATTCCAGCGATCAGTCCTGACCACATTCGGATGATGTTCATATCTTTTAAGACAGGGAAAAAATCGATAATGGAGTTTGCAATGGAGGGACCGATAAAATGGAACAGGGGTTTTCCCCTGGGGCCGAATTGATCCTTCTGGTATAAATAATCTTCCGTGCCGACAAATCCCCCCCAGAAAAAAGAACCGTGACGCGTCTGCCGCCCATAAAACAATCCTTTGGCATGCCCGATCATCTGCGAGAAAAGAGGGGGAAACTGTTCGGTGATCAAGGCTTCGGAAAATACCGATTTCATGGGCAGATCAAGCCCTACCATATTGGCAATCCGCCTGCCGGCAACTCCTGCGGCATTCATGACAAGATCCGTCTCAATCACCTGTTTATCTGTGATGACGGCGGTTACCCGTCCCTTTTGCAGGCGAATATCGGTTACTTCTTCGTTGGAATAAAACTGGGCACCAAGATCTTTGGCTCTTTTATAGAACCCATAGGTGACAAGAAAGGGGTTTACATGACCGTCAGTTGCACAAAAGCTTGCGCCGATAACTTTTTCGCCCACATGGGGATTGATTTCCAGAACCTGGCTCCGGTCAAGCATCTCAAGTTTCAAGCCGGTGGATTTTTGATTTTCCACAGACTTGCTCATGGCATCAATGTCTTCATCATTGGTGCAAAGACGCAGATTCCCCTGCTGAACATATTCCACGTCCATTCCCAATTCTTCATGGAGATGTTCATACATTCGGATACTTTCCATGGCCAATGGCATTTCTTTGAGATTCCTGGCAGACTGTCGGACACCTCCGCCATTACTGCCCGAGGCCTCACCCCCAATATCCGATTTCTCTATTACCACTGCTTTCAGGCCTTCTTTGGCCAGATAATAGGCAGTGGCACATCCCATCACACCGCCGCCTATTATGACAATATCTGCTGTATTTGACATATTTACTCCTGAACTTTAGGTCAAGATTTGCCCTGCCCTGCAAAAACTGACAACCGGACCGGTCTGACCGGAGCCCTTGCCGTGATTGGTTCCAGTTCTGACGGATGAATTCCAAGCTCTTCAGCCAGTATCCGAGTCACAAGACTCTGGCAGGTCTGGCCCTGGCAAAGGCCCATTCCGGACCGGGTCACCCGTTTGATACCGTTTAAAGTGTTTATACC
>CALGRI010000367.1 GCA_937880875.1 uncultured Pseudomonadota bacterium | reverse complement strand
TTATGCCGGCCTTGTCAAGGGAAATGGCAAAAATAAGACAGCACATGATAAAAATAACCACGGGGTGCATATAAGGAGCCCAGGCATTTTTTACATCCGTGATCTGCATGACAACCAGGGAAACCCCGATTAAAACTGCAGTTATTTCTAAAGGAATGGGCTCGATGACAAATAAAATCACAAGAACCGCCAGAATCGCCAGGAATCGTTTGGCCTTTGGTGAAAGTCCGTCAACATAATCCACAGAAACTGTGTCCAGGTTTAAATTTTTCAATTTCTGCTCTAAAAATTTCACACTGGCTTCAAGTGACCCCGGGGACTTTGCCTTTAAAATATATGATTCTGTTTTTATTTTTCCTTCAGGAACAACAGCAAAATGTTCATTCACATCCTGCACGAGTATTCTTCCTGTATCGCCTGTAATTTTGAATTGCGTTCCTTCAGGTCTTGGCAGCAAAAACACGACAACACCTATAAGCAAGGCAACACAGAGCTTAAATCCATTTGTCTTATAGAACATATCTACTCCTTAACAGTTCAACTTGTATCTGTATTTTTTTTTTACCACTTTATGTGAGATCCTTTTGGTGTCTCTAACCGGCCCTGGTGCGCCTGTTTGATTTTATCCATTAAGTCAACCAGCTCGCAAGGTTTGGTCAGGTAATCAAAAGCCCCTAATGAAATTCCTTCCCTGGCAGCTTCCTGTGAACCATGCCCGGTCAAAAGAATGACCGGGAGTTCAGGAACCATCTTTTTGATAACCTTTAAAACCTCAATTCCATTCATGTCTTCCATTTTTAGATCCAAAACCACCACGTCAAAGTCATTTTTCCGCAGAATCTGTATGGCCTCAGTACCGGAAAATGCTTTTGTTGCAATAATAGATCGTCTGGACAGCCTGTTGGACAGGACATTTAAATATCCTTTTTCATCATCAACAAGCAGGACATTGATGACATTTCCCTCTTTAGTATTCTGGATCATAACATTCCTCTTTTTCTTAAACCATCCGGCCTGTAATCTCTTTCATCCTGGCTTCTATGATTTTTTCTTCATGACCTCTTTTCTTTGTAGCAGCATCCTCGACCTTGGTCACCAGTACATCTATGTCACAGGGTTTCATAAGATAATCAAATGCGCCCACTTTCATCCCGTCAATGGCTGTTTCTACTGTGGCATGACCGGTCAGCATGATCACCTCCACAAGGGGAAATCTTTTTTTGATTTCCCCCAGGGTTTCAATACCATCCATACCCGGCATTTTTACATCAAGGATAATCACCTCAATGGATTTATTGTTCTCAAGTTCCTTTAATGCTTCCTGTCCGCTGTAAACGGCAGACACATTCAACTCTCTTTTCTCAAGACGTTTGGTAATGGTATCCAGAAACGGTTTTTCATCGTCAACAAGCAATAATTTAATCATTTTTATTCTCCTTGTTTTTCTAATTCTTTTCTATCATCTTTATTTTCAATTATATTGTCCTGAAACGGTATCCATATCCTGAATTTGGTTCCGACTCCCACATGACTGTGGACATCGATTTTCCCACCCATTTTCTGGATAATTCCATAACATATGGAAAGCCCAAGCCCCGTACCTTTTCCAACTGCCTTTGTTGTAAAAAACGGATCAAATATCCTGTTAAGATTATCTTTAGGAATTCCCGGACCATTATCTTCAATTAAAATCACTACATGATTTTTCTCAATCTTGCTGACCTTGGTTTCGACCTTAATGGTCCCCCCGGTTTTTTCCATGGCATCAATGGCATTGTTGAAAAAATTCAGAATCACCTGCTGTAGTTCCGAAGGAGATATTCTGATATAGGGAATGCCTTCATCCAGCTTTGTTTCTATGATTACTTTGTTATACCTGGCCATTTGAGCACTGAGAGAAACAATTTCCTTGATGGCATCATTAATTTGAACATCATTGACAGTGGAATCGGTTTTTCTGGCAAAGCTGAGCAGCTTATGGGTAATCTCTTTACATCTTTTTCCCTGGGTATTGATCTGGCGCAGTGCCCGGGTGAATTCATTAAGATTTTTACATTCCTTTAGATCTTCTTCTTCAAGGAGATCCTCTATCCAGCCGGCCTCTTCAACCATGATGGCAACGGGATTATTTATTTCATGGGCAATGCCTGCGGCAAGTTCGCCAATGGTGGCCAGTTTCCCGCTTTCAACCACCTGTTTGTTCATGACCTCGGTTTTTTTGTCAGATTTCGAAATAAGCTTTACAATATTACGCGGCAAAACAAATGCAACAGCAAGAATTGCAACACAGCACAGAATAAATATGACCAGGGTGAGAATCTGTATTTTCCATAAATCATGGAAAGCATCCTTTATATCCTGGCGAAATACCATTATCCAGTCAATATTCTTCAGCATGGATGTCACGCATAAAAATTTATTTCCCGAGGCATCCTGTTTTTTCGCAAAAATTGTTTTGTTATTTTTATAACAGCTTCGATCCAACATTGATGTAATAATTGACTCTTTAAGTTCCACCTTGATTTGAGTCTGCAGCTCACCCTTACTATTCACAAGAAAAGCGAGCCCTGTTTTTCCAATCTGGATATTTTCCACCAGGGAATTAAAAGCACCAAAATTGATGGTGGATCGTAAAATATAATCAGACCCATTGGATTTAATTTTGACCGCAATAATAAAATGGGGATGTCCCCTTAACCCGACAAACACATCACTGATAAAAAAAGGTTTGTCTATCGCTTTTATATACCAATCCGCACTTGAATAATCAGCATTTTCAAATTTGAACGGCCCTTCATACGCGAACTGGATACCCTTTTCATTAACCATTCCCAAATCAGTGAACACATCCCCATATTCATTTTTTAATAATGCCAGATGCTGTTGCAGAAATATCTTTGGGGACTGTTGGCTGCTGTCAAACTGCCGGGCTGTATACCGGATGTTTCCTAATTTTTCCAATAAAAAGCTATCAATATTCTGACTATGCTTTTGAACCAGTTCTGAAATGTGGGCCTGTATTTTCTCGGTATAGGTCTGATTAAATCTATAAAAAAGAATGCCTGTGGTTAATATCAATGGGAAAAAAGAAACAATCAGTATCAAGGCAGTTATTTTTCTGCTCAATACATGATAAAATGCATTTCGATCTTCAGCAGATGCTTCCATTGTGTTCTTTCCTATTTATACTGTATAATGTTTTATCTATTCCTCTGACTATCAAGATACATGCCAACTGGCAAGTCAAAAAAATGCGGGCTATAAGATATTGAAAAAGCAGCAAAAACACTTTTGTAAAAACAACTGACAATTTTAAGGCAGGTGTCAGCTATTTTTACAACCTGTAAAATAGAATGACCAATCATAAATAAATTGATCATTCTAAAGGGTTCCAATTTTATGGAATTATTTTGATTTGTTTACATTGCTTATAACATTACTTATTCAATTGGCAGCATACCTCTTTCCAGAATAAGAGATTTTCCTTTTTCAGATTTGATGAAATCCACAAAAGTCTTGACTGTTCCCGTGGGTTCACCCTTTGAAACCAAGTAAAATATCTGGTAGTAAGGATAATCTTTATCCCCTGGGTTTGTGCCGTTAATGCTCAATGCCTTTATTTTGGGATGGGTAATCTGAGCCCCTCGGGAGATAAAGGATACGGCACCCAGAGGCAATGACTCAATGGCCTCCAGAACACGGGTGGATTTATAGGTTAAATAATCATATTGCATTACGTTGTGTTGCAACACCTGGCTATTGAAGTTTTTATGGGCACCGGTTTCAATTCCGGGAACAACAAGGATAATGGGTAAATCAGGCCCCCCCACTTCTTTCCAATTCTTTATTCCACCGGTAAATACCTGCCGAAGCTGACTCTTGGTTAACGTATTGACTGGTGTATCTTTATGGGTGATGATGGCCAGCGGATCTTTGCAGAATGGGATTTCTATAAGCCCGTAATCCTTTTGACGTTGATATAGTTCTCTTACGGAACTGGCAATGTCAGTCATATCCTGTGTAACCCGATAAATACAGGATTCAGATGCTGCTACAAACAGATCAATGGATATCCCGGTTTCCTTTGTAAATGCGTCCAGTCTTGTATGTTCAAATGCCTCATAGACCTGGGCTGAGCAACTGTACCTCAATCCCTGAGCCGCTGTTGCCACAGTCATTGGCACAATGGCCCACAGCACCAATAAACTGATGACCATTAAACTTAATTTACTCATTGCTTTTTTCATGATTTTTCTCTTCCTCCGTATTAGGTTAATGTACTTTTTTTGACAACAGAATTCTTTCTTAATCATTTATTCTGTATCGTCGTTTCATAATACTGTTTCAATTTACTAATCACTGATTCAATTTGCGTGCCAGAGGTTTAAATGAAGTCTTTAAAAATATAACTATCTGTTTTTATATATATAAACAAAAAAATATATATTTTCGTCAGCAAATGAAATCGCCAGCCTTGCCTTCTGGAATC
>CALGRI010000366.1 GCA_937880875.1 uncultured Pseudomonadota bacterium | reverse complement strand
TCGGAATAAGCCCTTTTTGCAATTTCTGCAAAAAGAATAATGGTGACCCATCTTGCGGCCGGACCAATCCCTGTGCCGATGACCAGCTGAAGATACATGCTTCCCGGCATCATGAGAAAACCAATAAAAATGGCACCAACAACGGTCTTCCAATTAAACCCTTCTTCAAAATGATCCGGGGCTTTTAAAAGATCTCGGTACTCTTTTAGCTCTTTATCATCATACATGTATTACAGCCTTATAAATCTTTTGTCTTTGTCAGTTATGTCGGCAGTACCTGGTATCCATATTCGGTGAAAAATCCAATAACAGCCCATGTCCCACCAATCAGAAAATCACCCATAATCAGGCCCACAAAGAAGTATCGCATTTTTTTAAATAGTATCACGCCGCCATACCGCATACATAATGTATTAAATATCCATCCAATGAAAAAGCTCAACCAGAGAATCTTCATGGCTGAACTATAAACCATCAGATAGCCTATGGGGTGAAGGGGCCACCAGTAAAATCTGTGGTAGCATATCACGAGGATGCCCATTAAAACAGCCCCTGCCGCTGCAAATAATTTGATGGAATCTCCCTGTTCCATACTGTTCTGCAGGAGGGGGAAAAGATTGTTGTACATGGACACAGTTGTTCTTGTTGCCCAGTCAAGCTGGAGCTCTCTTATCCCATATCGGTAGCAGAGTAATATCATGGCAATGGCGGAAACCAGAAGGCAAAGGAACATAGCCAGCAAAATAGTAATAGCAATTTTTCCTTGGCCTTTGGCATGTCGGGTTATCCTCCTTGCGTGCAGGATGGAAGGTGCTACAGATTCTCTTAAATCAACAAATAGAATTTTTTGACTGATTCCGGCTAAAATCAGTGCCACACTGGAAAATATTTTCAGGCCAAAGATGGTATTGACGGCATCCAGGGGAGCCACCGTCAATGTAAAATAGGTAACACCCCCCTGGCAGATCACACGGGTGGCAACCATTGTAAATAAAATAAAAAAAATGATTAAAATAATACTTTGAAAAATAGAGACACCATGAAAGGAAAACCAGATCACAAGTGTGATAAATCCGGAAACAGTTCCCCAGAATGCAAGCGTGTCGTCTATATGGTTTGATTTATGATTACCCTGGCCGAATTTCAGCGCATTTTTTGTAATTTCAATAAAATGAAATCTGGCAAGCCAGACTAGAAAGATGGCAAAAACAATAAATGCACCAATCATTTGGGTTTCTTCAGGGCTTGCCAGGGTCGGACCAAAGGTTGTGCCGAGTTCTGATGCCGGAAAACTGTATCCTGCAACGGATAAAACACCCGTGAAAAAAGCACCCAGTATGAAAAAAAACCAGAAGGAAAATGATACCTGCTTTGATGCCAAAAATGCAAAACCGATAAATGCCGGATAAAAGTATAATTTGAGTTTGATAAATCCTGTCAAAATACCTTGCTGGGGGAAATAGGGGCCTGCAAGAATCAAGGTGTTAATGTGGGGGAACGAGGGAAAGTAAAAATTCAACCCGTTCAGGAGATGAAGGCAAATCGGAATCCCCAGTCCGATCAATAAAAATCTATTCCCAAAAAAAGAAGACAATTTGTTTTGATCCAGCGCACTTTGCATCATTTTTGGAACGATCAAAAGTGGAAAATTCATCCGCTCATTTTCCATGGCCTGCCGGGTAATCATATGAATGAGACTCAGAATTAAAAAATAGCAGATAAATATAAACAATCCCCAGGACAGGAATGGCACTGCCCATGTGTGCCAGGGGATTTTGGAGACCAATTCCAGCCACCCCATGTCCTGCCCGCCGTCAATCCCATTGTAAAGCATTTCAATGGCGCTGCCATCCTGGGGAAAAAGGTTTTTGGGCAGGAACGGGTGTAGGACCTCCTGCCATCGGTTTTCCACGCTGGCAAAATAGTATGGCGCTGTCAGGTTGATAAAAAATGTCCTGGCAAACCCGGTATAAGCAATCCCTGAGACGAGAATCATCAGGCCCCAGGTAAAGACAAGTTCAGTTCCTGAAAGAAGTGTTTTGATCTTAAACAGCTTCCGTGCCAGTGCAGTGATAACCGTCAACCAGAACAAAAGGTAAAAGGGTGCTAAAGGAAAGTATCCGCCACCCAGAGGGGTTGCGTTCCGATATACATTATTGAAAGGTGTCAGCGCACAAATCAACACAGCCAGGAAAATTGCAATAATGTAGGCTCTAGGCCGAATAGCAATCAAATTTTCTTTGATTTCAGGCAATCGTTATTTCCTTTAATATATAGTCTTCTTTTTCATCCGTGTCCATGGATCTCCAGATTAAAAGCTGCTTTCTAATAAGATTAACAAATCTTTTATTGATCCGCCACCAGGTGTTTTGTTCGCCTGATTTGCGCCTTATGCTCATGAGTATCCCCTGGTAATCCGTATAATGGTGCGATGGATGGAATACAATACAGGTGTCCTGCATGACACCAAGATCAAAGGGGGCAAGCCATGCTGTAAAACAGATTTTCGCATCTTGCTTTTGCGCGGAAGACAGTTCCAGGTTATCCACAGAAAAAATACCGTGGGATATCTCCTGATGGGAATCAAATAATTGATACAGATAGCCCGTGATACTCATTATTTCACTGGTTTTTATTAAAAAAGGCAATTCAATATCCAGGATGTCACCTTTGGCTTTGGCAAGTTTCCATGATTTTTCAACATCCGGTATGGCAATGGAAGCTGCAATCAGGGAAGGATATATGGATGATAAAATGACAACCAGCATCACCATCGCCATGGCAAACACACCGCCCAGAGAAGAATAGTTCACGGTGATACCGTTGAGAAGAGCAGTTCCTGCAAAGACTTTAACCATCACCTGGGCCAGAATATATCCTAAAACTACACTGAGTACGGCATAGGCAATGGCTTCGGCAATGAAGATAATGGAAACATGGGAGGGTGCCATGCCAATGGAGGTATAAATACCAATTTCTCTTTTTCTTTCCTGGACACTGCCTATCATGGTGTTCAGCACAATAAAAATAGAAATTAGAATGGGAATCAAAATATTGGGAACCCCTGAATAATTGAGGCTGTCACTTGCACTATAGAGAAAAACCCCTGTTTTTTCCCCGGAAAAAAGCCATAGCCCGAATCGATCCACCATTTCATATGCAGTGTCATGAGTGTCAGGTTTGTTTTTATATTTTAATGCAATACTTTTAAGACTACCGCCAAGAGAAATAAGCGTTTCATAAGGGATAATAAGGGTTTGATCAAAGGGGATATGCTTATATCGACTTTGAAATGTTTTAATATCATCCCCGGATTCCATGGCCTCCATTTCTGCTTCCGTAGTCGCCTGAAAAACTTCATCCGGGAAAATTGCCGGAGTTATGGGTTCTCCGTCAAGATCCTTGAATTGATCAAAGGCATCCCCGGAAAAAAGACCGATCACTTTAAACGGAATAGACCAAAGCATAATATAGCGGTCCTTTGGATCCTGGTTGAAAAGATTGAGTCTATGGGCCATTCTTTCGGGCAGGATGATCGAATATCGGTCTTCATCTGAAAACCAGCGGCCTTGGGTCATAAAGCTTGAAAGGCCACTGATTTCAGGTTCTTTAGGCGATAAACCAATCAGTCCATTTGCTTCAAAGGTTCTATCCTGGTAGCGTATGGGGATTTTTGTTGCCTGTGTTCGATTCTCAGTTTCAAGCCAGGCCCTTGGTGCTGCGATCATATTTTCGACCATGGTATTTTCGATTGTTTTGAATGCCTCGTTGGGGATACCTTTCCAGTTCAACTGTTTTACCAGCAGCCCTTGATAAGGTGTATGATCATTGTACAATAGTTTGGAGTGCTGGCGTATGTTTTTAACCGAAGTAAAGCTCATGATGGTAAAGGTAAGAATAACAAGTGTCGTACAGGTGAGTACGGTCCTGGTTTTTCTCCTTCGAAGATTATTTACCCCCATGAAGAAAGAGGCTGAAAATGCCTTTAAAAAACTTATTTCGCCTTCGTTTCCCCGTTTCCCCTGGCGCTGGATCTGTTTCATTTCATTTTCAAAACGTTGAAAAATGATCCATGTCACCATGGCAGACAGTCCAATGATAAAGAATGCGAGGATCACTACAATGGGACTATAGGCCAGCTCAAAGGCCGGATGAACGTTGTAGATAATAGCAATAAGAAGAATTAAAATCGTAAGGAAACCGGCAATTCTTTTATAAATGTTGATAAATGCAAAGACAAAACGTTCCAGACAAAAAGCAAAGGGTGCAAATAACATGATATAAAACAAAACACCATAAAGCACATCCTTTTGAATGGTTTCAACATGGTCGTATACTCTTCCGGCAAGGGCAAGGGATGTTCCGGCCAGATTAAAAAACTTATCATATTTTAAATTTTTTAATTCATTATACCATTTTTTTGCTAAATCTATTCTAAAAATGTAATCTTTATTTGGTTTTTTAAGTAAATCATGGAGAAAAATTATTT
>CALGRI010000365.1 GCA_937880875.1 uncultured Pseudomonadota bacterium | reverse complement strand
ATTGGTTTATGTTTTTAATGGTGTTGAGAGTTATTCCCAGAGACTCCTGGATGCCTTTTGCCCCGGATGCAACAATAATCCAGAGAAGCAGTTTTGCCAGAAAATTATCACAGATTTGGATTGAGATACAAGAGAATCTTTTCCCATGAAATTAGTTCTTGTATTTTCTTTAATCTTGTATCAATATCCTGATTATTAGTTTTTTAACCTTGAAGGTGTTATGCTTTGTATGCTTACAAAAATCTGGTACAGGCATGATAATTTAGGAATTGGTGATAATTAGTTATTTTAACATTATAAGCAAGGAGAAGAGTGATGAAACGATTGTTGAGAATGTTACAAGTACTTTTTTTCATGATGTTGTTAGGGCTGCCACCGGCAAGTGCTGCAGGGCCGGATACCCTGGTAATCGGGGTCCCTTCGGATATCCATACCCTTGATTTCAGCGTGTCCAGTGACAACTATGACTGGCGCCAGATTTATCCGTGCTATGACCGTCTGGTAAAATACAAGGTTGTCAATGGTAAAGGTTCCACCGAGGTGGAACCCCAGGCGGCTGAATCCTGGACGGTCTCGGCAGATGGCCTTGTATGGACCTTTAAAATCAGAGACAAAATTCATTTTGAGGATGGTTCGCAACTCAATGCAGAAGCTGTCAAATTTTCCTTTGAAAGGACTTTGAAAATTGGAAAAGGGCCGGCAGATAATATCAGTGCCATTAACTCCATAAAAGTCATTGATCCCTTGACCCTGGAGATTACCCTGAAAAATGCCTATGGACCCTTTCTTCAGACCCTGGCCACGGATGCTGCTTCCATTGTCAATCCGACAGTGATCGGGCATGAAAAAGAGGGGGATATGGCCCAGGCATGGCTGGCAGAAAACACACTGGGCAGCGGTCCGTTCAAACTGGTTGAGTGGACAAGGGGACAGCGTGCCGTATTAGTGGCAAAAACTGATTACTGGGGCGGTGCACCCAAAATTAAAAAGGTGGTAATCCGTTTCATGTCTGAATCTTCCGATCGCCGCATGGCTCTGGAGAGAGGGGATATCGATATTGCTGAAAATATTCTCATTGACCAGATTCCTGCCCTTGAAAAAAATACCGACCTGGTGGTTAACCGCTATCCATCACAACTTGTGGAGTATGTATATATCAACAACCAGAAACCGACCCTGAACAATGCCGATGTCCGTCAGGCACTGTGTTATGCCGTAGATTACAAGGGCATCATTGATTATGTCCTCCAGGGAAACGGCGTGCAGATGCGTGGTCCAGTGCCCAATGGTATGTGGGGACACAAAGAAGATCTGTTTCAGCACTCCCGGGATGTTTCAAAAGCCAAATCCCTGTTAAAGAAAGCAGGGGTTGGGGATGGCCTGACACTGACCCTGATTTATTCCGACCGCCGCGCCTCATGGGAACAGATCGCCACCATTCTACAGGCCAATTTTGCAGACATCGGTGTGACGCTCAAGCTGGAACTGATGGCCAATCCAACCCTTCGGGACCGGGTGGACAAGGGTGATTTTGAATTATGCCTTGGCGCCTGGAGCCCGGATTTTGCAGATCCTTACATGTTTATGAATTTCTGGTTTGATTCCGACCGCTGGGGACTTCCGGGCAACCGCAGTTTTTACAAAAATATTGAGGTGGATCAACTGGTCCGCAAGGCTGCATCAACTAGTGACCAGGGCCAAAGAACAGCCATGTACGACAAGGCCCAGGAGATTATCATGACTGAAGCCCCTTATATTTTTCTGTACCAGGTACAAACCATTGTCCCCTTAAGAAAAAATGTAAAAGGGTATGTATTCAATCCAATGTTGGAATCCATGTATAATCTGGAGACCATTTGGAAAGAATAGGAAAACCTGCCGTTAACCTGACCCTGCACCGGAAAAATCAGTCAGGCATCCCGGTGCAGGGTCCTTTTGGCAACCTGCAATACCTATGAGAATCCTGCAATATATCTTGGGACGTCTGGTATATATGCTCCCGGTTCTCTTGGGAGTGACAGTTATGGTCTTTGTCATATCCCATGCCATCCCCGGAGATCCGGCCAAAATGATCGCAGGCCCCAAGGCCAGCCGGGAGGCTGTGGAAAACATCCGCAAACAGCACGGCCTTGACAAACCTTTGGCCATTCAATACTTCCGGTTTGCTTCAGGTCTGCTAAAGGGGGATCTGGGCATTTCAATCCGTAATCACCGGCCGGTCACCCATGATTTAAATGATTTTTTCCCGGCCACCCTGGAGTTGACCCTGGTCAGCATCGGGATCTGTCTTTGTATCGGCATCCCTTTGGGGATTCTTTCAGCGGTTCGCCGGAACCGGATGACAGATCACCTGACCCGGATTTTTTCCGTATTCGGGGTTTCAATGCCGGTTTTCTGGCTGGGGCTCATGCTGCTGCTCGTCTTTTATAGAAACCTGGGATGGCTGCCGGGTTCAGGCCGTCTGGATATTGATTTCTCTCCGCCTGTTTATGTCACCGGGCTCTATATGATTGACACACTGCTTGAGGGTCGTATGGACAAGTTTTTCAATGTGGCTGCCCATATTATCCTGCCGGCCTTTTGTCTGTCCTATGTGTATCTGGCAATCATGACTCGTATTGTCAGATCCTCCATGATTGAGGTGCTTGGACAGGATTATATTGTTACTGCCCGGGCCAATGGCGTTTCCGAGTGGATGGTGGTCATGAAACATGCCTTTAAAAATTCTCTGATTCCCACAGTGACCATCACTGGCTTGTCTTTTGGTGAGCTGCTGGGAGGTGCTATCCTGACGGAAACAATTTTTGGGTGGCCTGGTATGGGAAAGTATGTGGTAGATTCGGTGAACTATCTGGATTTCCCGGCCATCATGGGGTTTACCCTGGTTGTTTCTCTGGTGTATGTCTCCATCAACCTGTGTGTAGATGTCCTCTATGCCTTCTTGAATCCGAAAATTACTTACTGAGGGCAGATTTGTGAAATCATTTTTGAAAAACCATTCAAAATGGCGAGAATTTTTGCTGACATTCCGCTTGCTTCGGAAAAACCCCCTTGCCATGGCCGGGATTCTTATATTGACAGCAATGACCTTGATGGCACTCTTTGCAGATATATTTGCCCCTTTTGATCCCATTAGAATCAGTCTGGCAGAACGTCTACAGCCGCCAAACATGACACACTGGTTCGGCACGGATGAGATGGGCCGGGATATTTTCAGCAGGGTGATGTTCGGCGCCAGGATTTCTCTGAGGATAGGATTTATTGTTATACTGATCTCCGGAGGTATCGGATCGATTATCGGAGCCTTTGCAGGATACCATGGCGGACGAATCGACAATATCATCATGCGGTTCATGGATGTCATTCTTTCCTTTCCTTCCCTGGTTCTTGCCATGGCACTGGCCGCTGCCATGGGCCCCAGTCTGAACAACGCCATCATGGCCGTGGCATTTGTCATGATTCCAAAGTTTGCCCGCCTTGTCCGGGGGGATGCGCTTATCGTAAAAGAAATGCAATTTATTTCTGCTGCCAAAGTTTCAGGGGCAAAAAACGGCTGGATCATTTTTAACCATATTCTGCCCAATTGTCTGAATTCGGTGATTGTATTGGCGACGCTGACGGTGGGAGATACTATTTTGATTGCTGCCTCACTGAGTTTTATCGGACTGGGTGCTCAGCCTCCCATCCCTGAATGGGGAGCTATGATCAGCGTGGGCAGGAAATTTCTCTTGGATCAATGGTGGTATGCGACCTTTCCCGGACTTTTTATCCTTGTGACGGTCATCGGGTTTAATGTCCTGGGCGATGCCTTGAGAGACATTATGGACCCCCGAATACGAAGGTAATTCATATGACATTATTGGACATTGACAATCTTTCAGTCTCATTTACCAATTATCAGGGTACATCAAGCGTGCTTGACCGGGTCAGTCTAACCATGGGCAAGGGAGAAATCCTCGGGCTGGTGGGCGAGAGCGGGTGTGGAAAATCCGTAGCTGCCAAGACCATTCTGGGGCTTATCCCCCAGCCTCCGGGAAATATTTTTTCGGGTAGGATTACTTTTA
>CALGRI010000364.1 GCA_937880875.1 uncultured Pseudomonadota bacterium | reverse complement strand
TATAAAAGAACTTGAAAAAGGGAATGACTAACCCCATATAACCTACTTGACAAACCGTAGAAGAAGGTAAAAAAAATATGATTAAAGATGGTATCAGAGCATTATATTGCATCCTAAGGTATAACGCCTCCCATGCACCCCTTTTTCTTCAATTTATAGTCTATATCTTTATTGGGGGAACTGCAACCATAGTAAATCTTGGTGTGTTTTTATCTCTTCATTTTGCAGGTATAAAACCTGTTTTTTCAATAATTATAGCTTTTATTATTGCCGCATTCTTAAACTATTTCCTTTGTATTTCAATTTTGTTCAGGCATAAAGTTAAATGGAATTTTAATACTGAAGTTTTTCTGTTTTTAATTTTTATTTTGGCTATGTGTGGTTTTGATTATATTGTTACCACTTCGTTATTAAGTGCTTCTGTTAAACCTTTTGTTGCAAAGCTTACCGCTTCGGGTTTAAGTCTTTTACTCAATTTTACAGGACGTCGGTTTTTAATTTTTCCTGAACCGGAAAGTGGTTTTTGGAAACCTCAAGTTGGAAAAAAAGATTAGTCTGGAGTTATAGGTTGATTATGAACCTTTTAAGGATCGACTATATTATTTTGGATAGTAGAGTCGTTCTTTTTTAAATAGCTGGTAAAGAATATATAACGCTTCAAAAACATTTTTACTGGCTAATCGTTTGCTTGGGTTATTGTAGGATATCGGTATTTCTATGTAATTCCATTTTCTCAAATTATATCTTATTTCTGTTTGGAAAAAATGTGCTTTGCTTTTTACCCCTTGTTTTAAAACGTGTTTCATGGCTTTATTTGAAAAACACTCAAAACCACTTGTCATGTCTTTCATCTTGGTACCTAACAAAATATTTGTGAGAATTGAACCCCACCGGCTTATTATTTTTCTAATAGAAATTCCACTGTAATTACTATTTTCAATAAATCGGCTGCCGGCTGCAAAATCGTAACCTTGTTCCATTGCTTTGATGAATTTTGGAATTTCGTTTGGGTTATGGCTCATACCTCCGTCCATTTCCAATATCCATTTACAGTCTTTTGCAATAGCTTCTTTGTATCCACAAAAGTAAGCATCAACAACAGATCTGTTTTCAGGTGCCCAAACTTCATGGATCCGGTGATGCTTGATGGAATATTCTTTGATTTTTTGCCTTGTGGCTTCGGAACTAGCATTGTCAGTAATACAAAAAATACTGTCATTTCCATCGGTCAATATCAAAATCCGGTTTAATAGAGTATCAATAGTATGTTCTTCATTTGCCAACGGTATAACAATTCCAAGTCTGAATCTGTAACGATCCATTCAAAAATCTCCAGAGTTACACTTTTTACCTGTTCGAATCATCACATAAATGACGATATATCCTTTATCCAGGAAGTTAAAACTTCGATTTCCTTCTTTTGAACAATTTTGTTTTTTACCAACTCTTCATAAGCATTAAATAAATTTGTCGTCACTGATTTATTACTATTGACAACCTTACTGGTTAATTCGATAATTTTTTCGGCATAAAGATAACATGGTATCTCGGAAACAAAATCATCCATGTAATCATGATCATTCCTCTCCTGAAACACTGTCGCTTTTGTAAACCCAAGGTTATATCCTGCTGCCCACATAATTGGTTGCGCAACCAACCCTCTCAATATGTCTGTAAATCTAAAATTAACATAAGCTGGTAAATACAATAACGGAAATAGTTCTTTTCTAATAGCTGTATTTTGTGAATTATAGGGACAGACTGTCCCCGAATCTAAAACCAATGGTGCTTTTTTTCTAAATATGCATGGGGTATTGTCTAACAATCGATAGATCGCATCTACATCAGGATCACCATCCACTAAACCTTGCCAAACTCCAACATTTAAATTACGTTTATTCAAATTTTTAGAAACTTCTTCTTTGTTTTTTGCATACTTCAAAGGAAAACCACGGGGCCATATCCTCTTGTTTGAATAAAAATTATATGTATTAAAAAAGGTATTATTTGAACCTGTGGTGTAGAATTCTCCGGAGAAATCAGGGAATGACCAATCTGAGTATGGGATATTATCATCATCTGTGTCAATTATGATAGATGCGCCCTGTTCTGCAGAGTATAGATAACCAATCATTTTTCTAGAATAATGATTCCAAGGTAAATATTTTAAGCATTGATAACTTAATTTTTCTTGTTCATTAGTAGAAATAAATTTGATATTCTCATATTTCCATTTATCCGGTGTTTTTTTATCACCTACCACAATTGTGTGGTAGGATGTAAATCTGGAAAATTCTATAATTGCTTTGGTTGGTTTGTTGATGCTTGTGATAACGATGTAATTGTCCATGTGAGTCTCTTTTCTATGAATTTTTGTACCTGTCAATTGGGATCCATCATTTGGATTGACGCCAGAGAGTCATGCTCCAGCCAACTATACAAAGAACTGACAGTTGAACGCCTATCGGCGGCAGGTTGAGCTTTTCCAGAATACCCAACTGTATCATTGTCAGGTGCCCCGAAAGAAAACATCCCCAGTATGCAACGCTTGTCCATGCCAGTACTAACCCACCGTCAAGATAAGCATAAGCATCTTTTACCCGAAGCTGATATTGCCCTAAGATTATAAAGAATGGAAAGATAAGGAGCATTAAATCATAGGTAAACAACTGGATTGCAATCAGCAAACTTAATGGCAGGGTCACTGCAAGGCATGAATGCCACTGTTCAGAATCTGGGTCCCATTTTTTTCCCCACCAGACGCTTGTGATAAAAAGGCATATAAGGACTGAAAAGATTATTGTAAGCAAATCAGAAAGTTTTGCTGAGTATGGGTATACAGTAAGGTTAAAAAAGCCAAAAATAGAGTGTATTCCCCATTTGGGATAACTCTGAGCTCTTAAAAGTTCCAGAATCGATTCTGCTTTAAGCTGGTAGTTGAGCATCTGAACAGGAAAAATCAGGTACGAAACTCCCAGCCAGCATGATAGGCCGACAATTCCTCCAATTAGAGCCTTAATTCTTAAAGAAACAATAAAAACAAGGACAAATCCAATTGCCAATTGCGGTTTGAAGAAAAGCAACGAGAGAACAAACCCGGCCATAAAATCCTGCCTTTTGATAACAAACATGTAGCACAGTGTCCATATGAGCAGGATAATAGAAGTAGCCTGCCCATACATGAAACAAGCCAAAGTAGGAAAGAACACCAGAGTCATCATCCATAACTGCCTACCGGACCAGTTTTTCAGTCCCGGGATATGGCGCTGCATCAGCTTCAAACTCAGCCCAATACATAGGAAACCGAACAGCCACCAGAGTAAGAGTCCGGTCTTATAGCTGCCTAAGCTGAATGGTAGATAGAGAAAAATACTGAGCGGTGGGTTAATAAAAAGTGTGGTATAATTTGAACGTTTCTCCAAGGCTGGATGATCAGGAAGGTGAGCAACCAGAGAATCTTGGAATTGTTTTTGTTTGTTAAAGTCATATAAATCATGCGGGTTACCATCCTGAAATAATTTTGCTCCAGTATAAAAACCCACAAAATCATTGCCAACAAAATTACCACTAAAATCCAAAGGGAATTGTCCAAAGAAAAGAACCGCTATCAGCCAAATGCTCAGAGTAATGCCTAACAATAGTTTAGGATAAACAAGCACTCGATCTGGTGTAGACAATCGAGCCACATTTGTGAAGAAGTGTTTATAGAATCTCATAAAGCAAAAATAGTCTCCCGGACGATGATTGACATCCGCCGAGATCAACAATTCTCGGTAACGAATGATTTTGAGTTGAGAAACAGGCACTCATTACTTATTACAAGTACAAAAAAAAGAACAAGGCATGTAAAAAATATACTCCATCCCCACCAGAATGGCGCATTTAACAGACACGTAAGTCCCCCGATTATTGATTATGTAGGATAAGTAAATGCTTTTTGTCAAGAATAAATGCTTTTTGTCAAGAAATATAATAATAAAAAATTATAGCACTGAAATATGAAATATGCACCCAGCCCAACAAGGACAAAACATGTTGTGTCCTTGTTGGGCTGGGGCAAAAGGAGT
>CALGRI010000363.1 GCA_937880875.1 uncultured Pseudomonadota bacterium | reverse complement strand
TAATGTTCTTTAGAAAAACCGGGTAAAAGAAAGCCGGGAAAGCTTATCCCGGCTTCAAGATTTTTTGCGCCTTGTATCTGGGCAACTTTGTGAGCATTGCTCCTCTACGAGCCGCCCAAACATGGGGTTTTCGGTCAGGCACTAATTCGGGATGGAACCTTCAACATTATCCACATAATACATAATGCTGATAAGGTCATCTTTTGAGGCTTTTTCCCCAGCTTTTATTTTCAGGTTGCCCTTATTATCGCTGATAGGACCTGTGAACGGGTCAAATACATCAACGCCTTGTTTCATTTGTTCATATCGCTTTACAACAAGATCATAGGCAGAAATTTTACCAAAGTCCTTTGTATCAATCATCGCAGCCTTTAATTCTTTTACAAACTTGGGATTGATGATGTCGGTTTCACTACCGCCAAGGATGGCAGCTTTTTCTTTGGCAAGCCACCAGAGATCCTCATTGGTCCAGGTTTTATTATAAATGTCCTCAAGAATCTTGGCATACATGCCACCCCAGTTCATCAGCTGTCCTGAAACAACAGAATCTACACCATAAGGCTGCATGGGAGAATAATGACTGAAAGTATAAATCTGTTTGCCTTTTTCCGAATGCCTCTGGCCAACTTCAATGACTGCCGGGGTATCTTCGGTAAAGGCAAGTGCATCACAGCCTTCTCCAATTAAAGCTTCGGCAGCTTCTTTTGCTTTATCCGGTCCATACCAGGCATAAATCCATTTTACATGGAGTTTAGCCGCAGGATTTGCCGCTTTAATCCCTAAGGCATAGGCATCAATATGGCGAACCAGTTCAGGGATCGGGAAAGCTGCCACATAACCGATCTTGTTTGTCTTGGTCAATGCGCCGGCCATAATTCCGTTCAAATAATACATCTGGTAAAGATCGCCAAAATAAGTTCCCACATTCTCAGATCGCTTGAATCCTGAGCAATGCATGAAAAGCTTGTCAGGATATCGGGTGCCGGCATTAATGGTTTCGTCCATGAATCCAAAACTTGTGGTGAAAACCACATCGCATTTTTGCTGTTGAATAAGCCGGTCAATGATTCTTGCACAGTCTGCGTCAGCAACAGATTCTACAAAAATAGTTTCCAGCCAGGGCAATTTTTCCTCTGCATACTTTCTTCCCATATCATGGGCATGGGAAAATCCATAATCGCCAACAGGACCGACATAAATAAAACCGGCCTTGAGTTTTTTGTCGCTGGCAATGGCAGCGGCCGAAAATCCGAGACAGAATATAGAACATGTTAACACCAATACCATCCACTTTTTCATTTTTATTCACTCCTTTATTAAGGTAATTAAAATTTTAAGGATAATACGATAATTCAATGTTTACAGTCAACAATTAGATTCGATAAAAATTAATCGTAAGGGGACAGATTTGAAATCTGCCCCCCAATCCCTTGGTTTTAAAAAAAGCAGGTTCATTTTTTAAAACCAACTTCGAGCTATAAGTAGCAATTTTCTATCGACAGGGCTTTTAAAATATGGTTCAATGAATTCCTTTTATATATATGGTTAATATTACGGGGTAATAATGTGTAATATCAAAGAAATTTTAAAGAAATCATCTATCTTCACCTCCCTTGGTGAAGAAGATATCCAAAGGCTGGGCATACTTTTTGAAAAACGGGAAATAAACCCGGGAGACATCCTTGCAACAGCTAAAGATGCTGCACAATACTTTTTTCTATTAAACAATGGTACTATTTTACTTGCCATGGATGAAGGTAAATCCGTTGTTCTAAACACGGCCGGGGATTTTATCGGGCTGGAGCTTTTATCTCCCAAAGAGGTATATAAAACCACATTAACAGTCCTGGCAAAAGGGAGTGTGTTTGCCATACCAAGGCTGGATTTTTTAGCCTTTATCCAGGAAGATTCTGTTGCTGCTGCTGCTATTATGACAGCATGGCAGGAATATCTTGAAAAAACAGCACCATTTGCAAAAAATATAGAAGATGTAAGTCTTTTGGAATCTTTTTAAGGGAGGTAGACACGTGTATGGATTAGAAGCAATCAATGCTAACAATGGGTGGGCTATTTCGGTTGTCGGCATAACTGTCGTGTTTTCAGGCCTTGTCATACTTTCCCTGGTGATCTCGCAACTTTATAAAGTATTGGCTTTGTGGGAAGATCCTTCAATAATTAAAGCACTTTTTAAGGCAAAGCAAAAAAAAGAGCTGCCAGAAGAACTTCAGGAAAAACAAATTGTTGATCAGATGGATTTCACTGAAAGTCAAAAAGAAGTTGTAAAACAATTTGCCCTTCTTGTGCGAACCATGGAAAATCATTTTTCATTGCCAAGGCTGCTTCATCTTGCCCGAATCAGTGATTTAAAAGATCCCTATTCAAACCTGAATAATCTTCTTAAAGCAAAGATTATTATCCAGGATGGCTCAGGGTTTTTCACATGGGACAAAGACATGTTTGACAAAACCATTTCATGATAGAAGCAGATTCTTAAAAAAAATGACAAGTAAGAGGAAATAATATGGCCGCGTTATTTTTAGAGTTTTTTCAAAACACAGGGTTTTACCTTGTCGATTACCGTAACCTTATCATGATTGTTGTAGGGACTTTGTTTATTTATCTTGGAATTTCCAAAGACTGGGAACCATTGCTCCTGGTCCCCATTGGATTTGGTATGCTCATGGGAAATATTCCCGTATTTATGGGACTGGGTTTAAGCATTTATGAAGATAATTCAGTTCTCCATTATTTATATTTTGGTGTAACCCAGGGTATTTATCCTCCTCTTGTCTTTTTAGGTATCGGGGCCATGACAGATTTTTCAACCCTTTTGGCAAGGCCGATTCTAATGCTTTTAGGGGCAGCTGCCCAGACAGGTATTTTTTTAACATTCCTGGGTGCCCTGGCTTTAGGTTTTGCGCCCAACGAAGCCGCTTCCATAGGAATTATCGGTGGGGCTGACGGCCCGACAGCCATTTTCCTTACGGCGAAATTAGCGCCAAATTTGATCGGCCCCATTGCCGTGGCAGCCTATTCCTACATGGCTTTGGTTCCTGTTATTCAGCCTCCGATTATGCGGCTTTTAACTACCAGAAAAGAGCGTTTGATACGAATGGAAGAACCCAGAGAAGTTTCAAAAAGAGAAAAAATGATTTTCCCCATTGTTTCCTTTCTTCTCTGCTGTTTTCTGGCACCTGCTGCCCTGCCGCTGCTGGGAATGCTCTGCTTTGGGAATGTCCTGAAAGAAGCTGTTGTAACGGAAAGACTTGCCCAGACTTCAAGAAACGCCATCATTGATACTGCAACCATATTATTGGGACTTACAGTTGGCGCAAGTACCCAGGGGGATATCTTCCTTACCCCAAGTTCCGTTGGAATTTTTGCCCTTGGTGCAGTCTCATTCTGTATTGCCACAGCATCAGGCGTTCTCTTTGCAAAATTTATGAATCTGTTTTTAAAATCAAAAATCAACCCATTGTTAGGTGCTGCCGGTGTTTCTGCAGTGCCGGATTCAGCCAGGGTTGTCCAGATGGTCGGCCAGAAGGAAGACCCCACTAATTTTTTACTCATGCATGCCATGGCCCCAAATGTATCCGGAGTTATCGGATCAGCCATTGCTGCAGGTGTATTATGGAGCTTGATGGCTAAAATTTAATTTAATTTTTTAGACAGGCTCATTCACAATTTTAACGTGTGCAAAAAAGAGCATCATTTTTTGTAATAAAATTGAAGGTGTATTGATCATGTCACAAAAGCGCAAAGAAATCATTATATCAAAAGAAGATGCTGTTTT
>CALGRI010000362.1 GCA_937880875.1 uncultured Pseudomonadota bacterium | reverse complement strand
ATATTCCCCAAAATAATTATCTTTCTGCCTTTAAAAGCAGTATCTGCTCTGGGGCTGCCCTACGATCTGAGCCTTCTTGAGCCGTTTGAAAAGATGACATCAAATATCACCCTTGCCGCAACGGTTTTTCTTATCATTTTACTGCTGGTGGTCGTCATTCGATGGTTTTTTTACAGGGGAAAAACCATTGGAAGATCAGGGACATGGGGATGCGGCTTTACCCAGCCAACGGTTAAAATGCAGTATACAGGGGCTTCATATGCATCGTTTATCCTTGATTTTTTCAGGCCGGCAGCACCACTATATGAAGATCATCCAAAAATTACAGGACGATTCCCTTTAAAAACATATTACAAAAGTCATGTGAATGATATTGCAGAGCTTCATATGAAAAGGGTGGTCGTGAATCCAGTGCTGTTTTTGTTTGATAAATTGAGATGGATCCAGCATGGTGATATTCATCTGTATATTGGTTATATTTTACTGGCTATAATATTGTTGCTGTTTTTCATATAAAATAAATTAGGAAGATTTTATGATTGAATCCATTATTCTCTGGTTTCTTGCAATTTTAATGGCGCCTTTTTTTTCCGGGGTTATCCTTAAAGTAAAGGCTTTTTTCGGAGGGAAAAAAGGACCACCTCTACTGATTAATTATTATACCTTGGTCAAGCTTTTTAAAAAAGGATCGGTTTATAGCACCAGTACGACCATTATGTTTAAACTTGGGCCGATAGTTTCATTGGGTTCTGCTGTTACTGTGCTCATGTTTCTGCCCATTGCCGGACATCAGCCGATTTTTTCATTTCATGGAGACATTATATTTATTCTATATATAATGGGGCTTGGCCGTTTTTTCACGATTGCAGCGGCCATGGACACAGCTTCCCCCTTTGAAGGCATGGGGGCTGCAAGGGAAGCCTATTTTCCGATTATCTGTGAAGCCACAACATTTATGATTTTGATCTTTTTTTATAGATTGACGGGTGAGCTTCAATTATCGGCTTATTTTACAGGTGGGAATACCATGGGGTTGTGGAATCTGGCTGGTGCGCCTTTATTATTTATTGTAATTTCCTTTTTTATTATTCTATTAACTGAAAATTCAAGGGTTCCTATTGATGATCCTGCCACACATCTGGAGCTTACCATGATCCATGAAGTAATGGTTTTAGATCACAGCGGGCCTGATTTCGGGCTCATCGAGTTAGCCTCATTCTGCAAACTCTTTTTTTATTCAACAATCGTTTCAAGATTGATCCTTCCTTTTGATTTTGGCTCTCCAGCAATTGGTTTTTGTGTTTTTATCGCAGGACTTATCATCGTATATGTGGCTGTTGGCATCACTGAATCCGTCATTGCCCGGTACAGAATGGATAAAGTTCCGCAATTTGTTCTGACATCATTTGCCCTGGCCTTTTTTGCAACCATTATCACTTTGGAGTTTATCAAATGATACTACATCCCGTTGATACAACCTTATCGCTTGTACTGCTCTCAGTTGTATTGTGTTTTGGCACAACCCAACTCCCCAGGCTTATTTTCGTAGTTGGCTTTCAAGGGATAGTGGTTTCTATTGTCCCTTTGTTTATTGGCCACGATATGACTGCCGGTGGAATAGTTTTCACCATTGCAACATTACTTATCAGAGGCATTATTATTCCAATGAGCATTTACATCGCCATCAAAAAAGGGGCCATTCAAAGAAAAGTCGCCCCTATTATTGGGAATCATGCCTCCATATTCTGCGGGCTTGGATTAATCGTTGCAGCCACATATATCAGTCGCCAATTGAATATTCCGTCCATCAGTAATTATACGCTTTTATTCCCGACAGCCATAGCCCTTCTGGTTACTGGAATGTTTCTTTTGATGACCCGGAGAAATGCCATTGCCATGGTATTGGGTTACATTATCATGGAAAATGGTATTTATCTTGTTGGGACTACATTCTCAGTCCGGGCTCGCCATATTGTAGAATTTGGAATTTTGCTGGATGTGCTTGCCGGTGTTATGATTATGGCCATTATACTTCAAAATATCAAACAAACCTTTGATGATGTTGACACTGTTCACTTAAGAACTTTAAAGGAATAGGTTTTATTTTATGGTAGAAATTATTTTTCTGACTCCTTTTATAACCGGTATTATTGCTTTTTTTCTTGCAAAAACAACGGGCAGACAACTTTTAGTGGGTACGGGAGCAATTCATCTTATTCTTTCGCTCCTTCTTTGGAAAAACAGACCTGAACCAATTTTTAACAACTATTTTGCTGTGACACCGGAAGGCCTGTTATCGCTTCTGGTGATATCGCTTCTGTTTTTCCTGATTTCCATATATACTGTTGGGTATCTTAAAGAAAGTGAAATCCAGACAGAAAACATTTTTACAGGCTTCATGCTTCTGTTTTTATCAACCATGACAATGGTAACTCTATCCGATCATATCATGGTAATGTGGATAGCCATTGAAGCAACAACCCTTGCCAGCGCACCCCTGATTTTTACCCATAGATCTTCTGCATCCCTTGAAGCCACCTGGAAATATGTACTCATTTGTTCCGTTGGAATTGCCATGGCACTATTGGGATCAGTCCTTATTACACTTTCCATGGACATTGGTAATGTTGATGCACCACTGTCTTTTTCAGCACTTACACAGGCTGCCCAACAACTCGATCCCATGTGGCTGAAAGCAGGATTTGTATTCATTTTGGTTGGATATGGAACAAAAATGGGTCTTGCACCCATGCACACCTGGCTTCCTGACGCCCATAGCGAAGCACCCAGTCCTGCATCAGCATTATTATCCGGGGTGCTTTTAAATTGTGCATATCTGGGTATTTTTAAAACAAATAAAATTATGCATGCTGCCGGGCTTGGTGATTTTTCAGGCACGATTCTGATTGTTTTTGGTTTGATGTCAATTCTGGCAGCAGCAACATTTATTCTTAAGCAGAATGAATATAAAAGAATGCTCGCCTATTCAAGTATCGAGAATATGGGAATCATTGCCGTTGGAACAGGTATTGGCGGTATTGCTGCCTATGGTGCTGTGATCTGCATGATTCACCATAGCCTGATCAAATCTTCTCTGTTTTTGTCATCGGGGAATATTTTATTGGGATATGGTGATAGAATGATTATGGGTACAGGAGATATGGTAAGACGGATGCCAAAAACCTTTGTTGCTTTTTTTGGCGGATTTGCCGGTATTTCAGGATTCCCTCCTTTTGGCATTTTTATAGGGGAGATGTTTATTATTGTGGGTGCGTTCAGAGCCGGCTACTATGTAACAGCGGGTATTTTTATCTTAAGCCTTTGTGTGATTTTTGCCGGCTTTGCCAACCAGGTCATGAAGATTTCATTTGATGATTTTAATAATGGGGATCTTAATAAAGATGACTCAGATAAAATAATTGGTTTAAAAGAAAAGGCAAGCATGGTATGGCCTCAATATATATTGCTTTTAACATCTCTGATATTGTGTTTCTATATGCCGGACACATTATATCAAACAATAATTGATGCAGTGACTGCCATTGGCGGAGGACTTAAATGACAACTGCTTTTTTAGAAATATCAAATGGTGAGAAACTATCAAGACAAGAAATCCCTCATCTTTCATTTAATGATTTCCAGGAAAGTGCACTGGATATTGTAAAAAATGGTGGAAAGGTTGTTCATTATTTTGGCTATCAGGATGACGACTCTTCCTTAAAACTCATGGCAGTTTTAAGAACTGACAAACTTCTTGTGGCAGGCTGTGATGCAAAGGAGTCTTATCCTTCATTCAGTCAAACATGTGAGCCATTTCATATGTTTGAAAGGGAAATTGCAGAACAATTCGGTATCCGGCCCCAGGGTCACCCCTGGCTGAAAATGGTCAGGTATCATCCCAGCTATCGAAATGTTCCTGATGTTTTTGGAAATGATTATAAAGAAGATATTCCGGGCAATTATGATTATTACCAGGTTGAAGGCGATGAAATTCATGAGGTTGCTGTAGGACCGGTTCATGCAGGTGTTATAGAACCCGGCCATTTCAGGTTTAACTGCATAGGTGAACGCGTACTTCACCTGGAAATTCAACTGGGATACCAGCACAGGGCAGTTGAAAACCTGTTCCATAATGTCCAGGCAAAAAGACTGCCCATTCTTGCTGAAAATATAGCAGGGGATACCACCATTGGTCACAGTCTTTGTATGGCACAGGCAGTTGAGGCACTGACGCAGGTTCAGCCGGATAGGGGCGCTCAAATCATAAGAACCATTGCGCTGGAACTTGAGCGGCTTGCCAATCATATCGGTGATCTTGGCGCATTAAGCGGTGATGTGGCATTTTTACCGCCTGCCAACTATTTTGGACGTTTGCGGGGGGATTTTTTAAATCTGGCTCTTCTGCTCTGCGGAAACAGGTTTGGAAAAGGCCTGATCAGACCCGGAGGCGTTCGGTTTTCACTTGCTGATGATATTCGAAAAACCCTTGATGAAAGGTTAAAAGAACTAAAACCCCAGGTGGAACATGTGCTGGAACTTCTTTTTTCCGCCTCCACAGTGCGGGCCCGTTTTGAAGACTGCGGTATTGTAAGCAATATAGATGCACAGCATCTGGGCCTTGTGGGACCTGCCGGCCGGGCAAGCGGCATCCCCTATGATGTCAGGCGCTGTTTTCCCACGGAGCATTATGGCCAGATAGATATTCCTAAAAACAAAAAAGCATCCTGTGATGTATATGCCCGGGCCAGAGTAAGGTATGATGAGGTGCTGCAGTCGATCAATATCATTCAATCATTGATTGAATCAAAAGTTGAGACCGAATGTGTAAACGGCAGCAATTATAACCTGCCTGCTTCCTGTTTTGTGGTAACCTTAAATGAGGCGTGGCGGGGTGAAGTCTCCCATGCAGTGTTGACGGATAAAGAGGGTAAAATCCTGCGATACAAGGTCAAGGATCCTTCTTTTCATAATTGGAATGGACTTGCCATGGCATTACGGGATACAGGGATATCGGATTTTCCGCTGAACAACAAAAGTTTTAATCTGTCCTATTGTGGATTTGATCTTTGATAATAAAATACAAAAAAATTATAAAGAGAGTCTTAAATGCTCAATACACTTAAAAATCGATTTGAACAGGGTTACAGGACATGTGCCTATCCTAAGGAAAAACCGGCTGTATTTGCCCGGTATAGGGGAAAACCGGTTATCCAAAAGGGTGTTTCCAAAGACATTGTTGAAACGTGTGCAAATGCCTGCCCCCAGGATGCCATTGACATTGAATTAAAAAAAATTGATATGGGGCGATGTGTATTCTGCGGAACATGCGAACGCATTTCAAATGGAGCCTTTGTTACCTTTACCAATGATTTTGAGATTTCCGTGTCCAGAAAAGAAGACCTTCTGACGGATGGAGATCTGCCAGCCCTTGCCGAACATTCAAAACAGCATTTTAAGAAATTATTTGGCCGGTCTTTACAACTCAGACAGGTATCCGCCGCAGGCTGCAATGCCTGCGAAGCAGATTTAAACGTTCTTGCAACCCCGTTTTTTGATCTGGCCCGGTTTGGCATAAACTTTGTTGCCTCCCCCCGCCATGCAGATGGCATTGTGGTTACAGGACCTGTATCCAGAAACATGAAAACAGCACTGTTGCAGACATATGAGGCAATTGCCGACCCCAAAGTCGTTATTGCCGTGGGAAGCTGCACCTTAACCGGCGGTCCTTTTCTGGGAAGCCCTGAAATAACACATGGGCTGGACACCATTTTACCAGTGGATCTGTTTATACCCGGCTGCCCGCCGCATCCGCTTACCAACCTCCATGCCCTGCTGACTTTTTTTAAATAAAAATACAGATTAATCTCTTTAATGAAACTTGTCAGTGAATTAGAAGTCATCGCACACTGTTTTGGAGTTCTTGCGAACAGATTTTGGCATCATCTTCCTTTTGGTTCACATATAGATCATAAGATAGCTTAATGATCTATATGTGAACCAGAGGTACTATATTTAAAGTCACTTGCCAAATAAAATTTTGCTAAAACTCCATTTATAGGGGTTTGTATGTGTCCTATGAATTATATCTCAGCGTTGATAAGTTTGAGTTTTCTCCATAGAGCTGCACGGCTTATGCCTAAAAGTTCGGAAGCCTTTGACTTGTTGCCCTTGGTGATTTCTATCACTTTGAGGATGTGATTTTGTTCCATTTCATTAAGCGTAAGAAGTTGTTGATTTTCAATCAAAGGGGAAGTCGGCATTTTTTCTCTAAGCCGTTCAGGAAGATGCTGGAGTTCTATCGTTGTATTATCTGCAAGTATTACAGCTCTTTCAATGAGATGTTTCAGCTCGCGAACATTGCCTGGAAAGGGATAAGACATAAAGATGGAAAGCACTTCATCAGAAACAGAGTTGATATTTTTTTTAAATTCTTTATTTAATTTGCTTAAAAAATAGCTGCATAAAGGGGAAATATCATCCCTGCGTTCCTTCAGGGATGGCACTAATAAATCAATGGCATTAAGCCTGTGATATAAATTTTTATTGAATTTCCCTTCTTCAACTTTTTTTTTGAGATTTTGATGAGTCGCAATAATAAAACGAATGTCCATGGAGGTATCAACAGCATCTGTGGACCGGGTCGCAGCCTTGTTCTCTATTATTTTCATCATTTCATGTTGCGTTTGTTCAGGCATAATTTCAAAATGATCCAGCAGGATGGTCCCGACAAACCCCTTTCCCATTGCCCCTATTTTTTTTAAATTGTGGTTATACTCAGGTTCCTTTATGGAACCCAAGAGCTCATTGAAATGGAAATCATTACTGAAACAACCGCAGCTAAATGCCAGGAACCGTTGGTCTTTTCGATGACTCAGTGCATGAATGGCCCTGGCAGCCAATTCTTTACCAGTACCTGTTTCTCCTTGAATGATGATTGTACAGTCCAGTCCGGAAAGTCGTTCAATATTTTTTCGGAATCGTTGCATCTCAGGTGTTTCACCAATGATTTTTGGTAGATCACCAAAACTTCTGCCAATGGAATCAACATTGCCTCTTGGAGCTTGCTGCTCAATGCTCTTCTCGTAATGATCACTCAAAATTTCAATCTGACTGGGATTAAAATCTTTTTTTAAATAATCAGTTCTGGATTGAGAAGCAGTGGTTGAAGATGAGGGCTTAAGGACGACTACATTACCCTGGGCGTTAACTTGTTTTATCAAATCCCAGAGATCCCCCATTGAATCCTTTTCAAAATACCCGGAACCAAGAGCTTCTGTTTCCTGTCGGGTCTTTTCACTTCCATAACCGGTCAAAAGGACTGTCTTAAGGTCAGGGATGATTTCTTTTAATTTTACGATGGTTATCAAGCCATCCATATCCGGCATTTTTAAATCAACAATAGCCATATCCACCTGCGTTTTTGAAGCGATTTCAATCGCCCTAGTGCCAGATGAAGCTTTTGTGACCTCAAATCCCATAAGCATCAGACGTTGCGCCATGGAATCCAAAAGCCTTTCTTCATCATCAACAAGTAGAATTTTTTTTACAAGATTGGTCATTTAGTCTTTTTTTTGGAACCTTCAATTTTTAATGCATCGTTATGATCGCCACCTTCTGCCATTCCAGCCGCAGCCATTGTTGTTTCGAGGTTTTTAAGAATTTTACGAAAAAAGCCCCAGAAGCTTCCCATGTCCTCTTTTTCAAAGTAGGAAGAGTTGAGTGCTTCGGTAGCTTCTTTGAGTTTTTCATCCCCATGGCCCGTCAATAGCATTGTCTTTATGGCCGGGTCAATCTTTTTCAATTGTGTAATAAGGACCAAACCATCCATATCAGGCATTCTCTGATCAATGATTGCCAGATGTATCCGGTTGCTTTCCATAATTTCCAGCGCTTCTTTCCCATTCAATGCTGTTAAGGGATCATGGCCTTTTAATCTTATTCTTTCTGCCACGGTATTGAGAAACTTTGGATTATCATCCACCAGCAGTATGTTAATTTTCCCCAAAGAAAGATTGGCCAGAAAATCCCAGAAACCTGAAATATCTTCTTTATCAAAATAAGCAGAATTGAGTGCTTCAGTGGCTTTTTTGAGTTTTTCGTCCCCGTGGCCTGTCAACAGCAGTGTTTTGATATCTGGTTTAATTGCCTTGAGCTTAGTGATGACCACCAAACCTTCCATTCCGGGCATCTGCTGATCCACCACTGCAATATGAATAGTTTGTTTGGATGCGATCTCCAGGGCCTGTTCTCCATTGGTTGCTGTTAATACGTTGTAATCTCTTAATGTAGCTCTTTGGGCCATGGAATTAAGAAATTTTTCATTGTCATCCACCAGCAACATGGTTAATCTTTCATTTTTCATAATTCACCTTTAAAATTGTTCAGTCTTTATGGGGTTTTACAAAATCATTCAGGAAATAAAGCAATCGTGTTTAATGACCACCACTTCCCAAAAGTCCTGAAGCTGCAAGGGACAGAACCAGAATTTCTAAAAAGGCTATCCCGGCATAGATCCAGTCTTTTTTTGCAAGATATCCTTTTAATAGAACCAAATAGCAAACAACAGTCATCAAAGCAAGAAATGCAAATCCTATATAATTCAAAAAATCCCCTGTTGACAATAATTTCAACCATCCCCATCCACGGGGTGAATTGGTAATCTCCAAATATTCGTCCACGCCCTTGTCCCAGTTTGCCGTAATTAAAGAAATATCCACATGGGAAGGCATGAGTCCTGAAAGATAAATAGCATAGGTTATAAATAATATCGCAATACCGATCCATACACCAATCACCAGTATATTAGCATAAATGACCTGTTCTTTTGAAGGTCTTGATGCAAAATTAGCTTGTGAATTCATATTATTATTTTACTCCTAAATTAAGTTCATGTATATTCATAATGCATCATCCCAATATCCCAAGGCCCAGGCCTTTGTCCATGGCCTTAAGTCCTGCAAACAACAAAACAACAATGACAAAATAACGAATCATCTTGGGCTTGGCAATGGCAAGCAGTTTCACGCCCAGCAAAGAGCCGAGCATTAAACCGACAATGGACGGAACTCCGATCAGGGGAATGACGCATCCTCTGTTCATATAAATCCAGCCAGCCGATGTATCTGTAATGGACAGCAAAAACTTGCTTGTGGCCACGGAAATTTTTAGGGGCGCGCCCATCATCAGGTTGAGTACGGGGACATTGGCCCATCCGGCTCCCAGGCCAAACATTCCTGCCACAAGTCCAATTATAACGAACATGAACATGCTTAATACGGTTCGATGGGTTGTCCATTCCACATTTTCCCGGCCCCCCTCATCCCAATAGACACCGCCTAATCCCAATGCATGACTAATGGCATCCTGTTTGGTCACGATTGGTTTTTCAGAATTTTTAGAGAAAATAAGCAGGGCGGCAATACCTACTATGGTTGCCCCAAGACAGACCTGAATAATATCCGGATTCAGTGCAGACAAATACAAACCAAGCATGGCACCGATTATGGAAAACGTTGATGCAATCAAGGCTACGGGCAGGGCAAGACGAAGGTTTGCAAGGTTCCGGCGAAGCAGACCTGGGCCTGCGGCCAGAGCGCCGGCAAGGGCAACCATCAAGCCGACTCCTCTGACAAAATCAATATGAAACGGAAAAAAACCGCTGACAAGGGGAACATAAAGAACGCCTCCGCCAACACCTGCCATTACAGCCAATATGCCAAGGATAAAACAAAAAACAAATAAAACGATCGGCCAAAACCACCATGGCTTATTCCCTTCGCCCAATAGGGCTTGTTCAGCCGCAAAAGCGGCAACCGGACAACTAAATACCAGAATCATTGCAGTGACAAGCAATCGGTTTATCGTTTTTATTAAATTGTTCAACATTTAATCAATCTCCAAAATTTATTGTTTACAAATGAAACTTAATTCAATATATTGATCTATAAAGTATAATTATTAAACAGTCAATAAAAAAGATTTCATTATGAAACACATTGATATACTGATTATAGATGATGAAAAAAAGTTTGCCACCATGCTGTCCAGGCGAATTGAGCTGCGCGGATGCAGCTCGCAAGTTTGCTATGACGGTCGAACAGCCCTTCAATGGATTAAAAAGCATAGCGATTCCGTTACGCTTATTCTGCTTGACCTTCAATTACCAGATATATACGGTACAAAAGTATTGGCTGGTATAAAAGAGATCAATCCGGTAATTCCTGTCATCATTCTGACCGGGCACGGAACTGAACAGGATCGACAGCAATGCGATCAACTGGGGGCGTACATGTTTATTCATAAACCGCTTAAAATAGACAAACTCATGATCATCCTGGAGCAGATCAGGGAGACATCCAAATGAGAGAAAAGTTTATATCCTCCTTGAAAACCCTCTGGCCGGAGTTTCATAAACGCAAGCAAAATATTCATTTGGATCCTTTTTATACCTTTACCGATTATTGGCACCTCTGGACAATGAGCATTTTTATTTTAGCTGTAACAGCATTGATTCCCCTATGCATTGTGACACTCATACACTATCAGCTGATTCAAAAATCTGTTGATTCTGAACTAAACCTTCGTACAGAGCGATTAACTTCCAACGCAAAAAGGTCTATTGCTTTTTTTATGGAAGAAAGATTGAATGCATTGATATTTACCGTCGATGAGATGGGATATGAGCAATTGATTGACAATAAAAAACTTGCTGAAATTTTAAAAAATTTAAAACATGGATTCGGGGGGCTCTCTGACTTGAGTGTCATTGATACGGATGGTAACCAGGTCGCTTATGCAGGTTCATTTAATCTTGAAGGGAAAAATTACAAAGACCAACCATGGTTTGCTCAAGGTCTTAAAAACAAATATTTTATCAGCGAAGTATTTACCGGATACAGAGATGTGCCCCATATTATTATCTCTG
>CALGRI010000361.1 GCA_937880875.1 uncultured Pseudomonadota bacterium | reverse complement strand
ATAAATAAGACAATGAAACTGCCTGTCAAAATGGTAGTGGTTTTTGGGAAGCTCCCCCATGGTAGCGTGCAATTTTTCAAGTTTTGAAATATCAGAAGCACTCAGATTTTCCATGGCCTCGACAGCAAGTGTGGATTCTAAATCAACCCGCAGGTCATAGATGTGAAGGACCTCTTTTTGCTTGGGAGGAGTAGCAACAATAGCGCCTTTGTATGGGATATTTTTTACAAGCCCGGACCGGTCAAGACGCATAAGGGCTTCCCTGATAGGCCCACGGCCAATGCCGAATTCTTCTTCAAGTTCAGATAGGACAAGACGGGTTCCGGGGAATTTTAAACCACTGAGAATCATATCTCTTATTTTTTCATAGGCCTGTAAAGATTTCATGGAAGATTTATTGTCGGTCAAATGAAAAGTCCCCCTTAATTATTTATCTAATTATTTTATGGGCCAGAGTCGGTACAGGATGCAGGTTCTTTCTGGTTTTTTGCTACCTGAACAATCTGTCTGGCCAGAACCTGTGCCGCATCAATGGCATTTATGGGTAGATCAGCACCAAGGGCACTCAGTTCGGTACAGGCAATAATGGCTATGTTCGCGCCTTTGTGCAGCAGGTTTTCACATACTTTTTCATAATCTTTACGCACTTTGGAACCTGTGTTGCCTTTTTTGATCTCTTTGATAATATTTAAAAGACGCTCTTGATAATCCGGATCAGGCCAGACATCCTCAATCCCCAATTTTTTAAACCGTTTTGTATACAGTCCTGTCATGGCAACCGCCGGAGAAGCCAGTATGCCGACCTTATCATGTTCCGGAAAATTAACTTTTACATGATTGGACACAAGGTCAATCAAATTTATTACGGGAATTTTTACGGCATTTTGGACAGCATCATAATAATAATGGGCTGTATTGCAGGCAATTACGAGAAAGTGAGCTCCCCAGGATTCAAGCCGCCTTCCCATATCTGCCATGCAAGGCCCGGGATCTTCTCCATCTCCTTCAATAATGGCTTTTATTCTGGATGGGACCTTGGGATTATTATCCACAATACACCGGATATGGTCCATATCATCAAGCGCCGGTGTCAGACGAATAATGCGCTGCATAAGATCAACGGTTGCTTCAGGCCCCATGCCCCCTAAGATACCGACTATTTTTTCTTTTTTCATCTTTTCTTATTCCTTGCCACGATGATTTAAAGCGGCTGAAACCATAGCTTTCTGGATGTTGCCAGATCAAATAATACCCGGGCCAATAAAAATTGGGTCAATCGGATTTATTCCTGTCTGAAAGTATCCATATAGGCATACAGAGCAGGAGAACCCCCCGTATGGAGGAAAAGCACATTTGAATCTTTTGGAAAATGACCTTTGCGAACAAGATCAATGAGCCCTGCAGCAGCTTTACCGGAATATACAGGGTCCAGAAGAATGGCTTCTGTTGTGGCAAAAAGTTTTACAGCCTCTACCATGGAATCCGTGGGAAGGGAATAGCCAGGCCCGACATATTGATCAAAACAGACAATCTCTTCACGGGCAATCCCGGTTTTTACACCCAGTTTTGCAGCGGTTTCCAGAGTCAGTTTATAAACAAGCGCTTCCTGAATTTCTTTTGTCCTGGAAACATTGACACCGCTTATGGGGATATTGCCGTTCACACCTGCCATACCAGCCACCATGCCCGCATGGGTTCCGGCAGAGCCTGAGGGAACAATAATATGTCCAATATCAAGGTGCATATCATTGAGTTGTCCCATGATCTCTTCTGCACAGACCGCATATCCCATGGCTCCTATTGCATTGGATGCACCACCGGGAATGATATAGGGTTTTTTACCGGCAGCGGCAAGCTCATCTGCTTTTTTATTCATCTGGGCCATCATGTCGGAACCAGCTTGAACAACAGCAATGCTTTTCACACCAAGGAGCTCAAAAAGAAAATTGTTTCCACTGGCTTTCTCCTTATAAGAACCTTTTACCCTCTCTTCAAGGATAAGGTGGCAATCAAGTCCTTCTTTGGCAGACCAAGATGCTGTCAGCCTGGCATGGTTTGATTGCACAGCCCCGCAGGTGATGATGGTGTCTGCTCCCTTTGCCAGGGCATCACCAATACAGAACTCAAGTTTTCTGGTTTTGTTGCCGCCGGCAGCTCCGGGAAGCAGATCGTCCCGTTTGACATAAAGCTTAACCTCATTGCCAAGGGCCTGGGTCAATGCGGGTAAAAATTCAATGGGTGTCGGGCCTTGAAGATATTTTCTTCTGGGAAATTTGGTAAAATTCATGGTTTATCCTTTATATATTTATTGGGTTGTTTATTTTGTCGAAGTCTATTTTAACAGGTTTTCTGCCACTTGTTTGATTATTTTTATGATCAGCTTGCAATCATCCTCAGTAAAGGTCAGGGGAATCCGCATATCACACATGGTTGCAAGGATGCGTTTGGTATTGGCAAGATAGGGCAATTCACCAAAATACTTCCAGCTTTCATAGGCACTGGTAAATCCCACAGGTTCCTTATTGCCAAACCATTTTAATTCAACACCCTGATCCTTACATCTGGCCAGAAATTTTTGAATGGTCTTCTCATCTTGATTAATTAAGGAAAACTGAATGGAACTTCCTGCATAATTTTCCCTGGAGTCTCTTTTGGGACATGTAATACCCTTGATTTGAATCAAGCCCTGTTCTAAAATTCGGTATCGTTTATTCCATCGCTCACACTGAACATCCAATATTTTAAGCTGGGGCCTTAATATGGCTGCCCGAAGATTATCCATACGGCAGGAATAATTGGGAATCATGGTTTTAAGACTTTCAAAAACATCCATGCCAGGCCTTGAGGTATGACGTTCATAGAGCATGTATGAGCCTGAATAAATAATGGCGCGGGCAATGAGGTCCGGGTCATCTGTCACCAGTAATCCTCCCTCGCCTGAATTCATATGCTTATAGGTCTGGGTGGAAAAGCATGCAACCTTTCCAAAGGATCCAGACTTTTTTTTGTCCCACAAGGCTCCCATGGTGTGCGCACAATCTTCAATCAGGATAAGATCATGCCTGTTGCAGATTTCCATGATCCTGTCCATATTGGTGATATGTCCGCGCATATGGGAAAGCATGAACCATCTGGTATCGGCGGCCATTGCTTTTTTTTCAAGATCATCAAGGTCAATGGTGTAATCATCAATAATGTCAACCAGCTCAATAGCAGCACCCGAGTTTTCAATGGCCCCGGGAACAGGGGCAAGTGTGTATGCATTACACAGAACCTTATCCCCGGGTTTTACACCCGCACTTTTAAGGGCAAGATACATGGCACTGCCGCAGGATGCACAGGCCAGGCAATATTTTTTGCCCATGTATGCTGCAAATTCTTCTTCCAAAAGCGCAGTTTCACCTTTTTCGCCCGGATCGACATTATAGCGGTGGAGTTTGCCAGATTTTAAAATTTCAAGGGCTTTTTCAATTCCCTCATCGCAAATGGGCTCCTGTAATGTAAAATCCTTTGTGAATGTTTTGGTGTTGGACATGCGTTATCCTCCTGTATATCTGTATCTTATTCACTCAACTTGCGGTCGTTCTTGCAGACGGGACCTAATACTTTTCCTGTTTATAGACTTTAAAGTTCCAGTCCTGGTCTGGGAAATATTTTCTCAGTCTCCAGTCACAGGCCCTTGCATGGCCTTCCATTCCTTCCACCCGTGACAAACGGGAAGCCGCCCCGCTGATAATTTTGTTGGCTTGTTCGCTGATCTCCTGATAGGTATAAATCTTTAGAAATTTAAGGACATTGAGCCCGCCTGAATAATGACCGGCTTTTTTGGTGGGAAGAATGTGATTGGTGCCGGAACACTTGTCCCCATGGGGAACGGTGCTGCCTTCACCAAGGAACAAAGACCCATAGGAGTTAAGATTTTTCACCCACCAGTCAAGATCCAGGGCCATTACCTGAACATGCTCTGCTGCATACTCGTCATTGACCCGGCAAAGTTCTTCTCTGTCTTGACAAAGGATAATTTCACCATAATCCCTCCAGGAGGATGCAGGAACATCCGGATTAGGCATGTCTGCAATGATTTTAGGCATGACTTCAAGCACTTTTTCGGCAAGCGCTCTTGAATCGGTAAAAAGCCAGACAGGAGAGTCGTACCCATGTTCTGCCTGGGAAACAAGATCAACGGCAACGGTCATATAATCTGCTGTGCTGTCTGCAATAATGGCAGATTCCGTGGGGCCGGCAAACACGTCTATGGTACATTTCCCGGCCGAGGAAAGAATGCTTTTTGCCTCGGCCACATAAGCATTGCCAGGGCCTGCCAGTATATTGGCCGGTTTGCCCGTAAAAAGGCCGAATGCCATGGTGGCAATGGCCTGAACCCCACCCATTTCTATTATAATATCTGCACCAGCCACATCCAGGGCATAGGCAAGCGCCGGGTCAATACTGTCCCCCCGGGGCGGAGAACAGGCAATGATGGTTTTAACGCCTGCAGCCTTTGCCGTGGCAACACTCATGAGGGCGGAACATGCATGGGCAAAACGGCCACCCGGCACATAACAGCCAGCCACTTCCATGGGAATAATCCGCTGTCCCAGGCGCACCCCGGGAATGGTCTCCCGCTCAAATTCGCTGAGACTGTCTTTTTGTGCCTTTGCAAATCCAAAAACCTGTTCATGGGCAAACCGTATATCCTGTTTGACATCTTCGGGTACAGAATCAATGAGCCGCTGTTTTTTTTCCTGACTGAGAATAAAATCCCCTTCCCAATTATCAAATTTTCGGGCAAGTTCGATTATTGCCTTTTCTCCATTTTTCTCTATGTCAGAGAGTATGCCCTGCACAATTCCACGGATCTTTTCAGTATCAGACTCCGCAGTTTTTTGGGCTTTTTTGATATACTCCATTATTGTCTCCTTACTTTAATTTTTACATCCAGTCATTTCAAATATTGTTTTATGGGAAAAACATTTGGTTGAGCAAAATATTACCTGGCCCATATTATCCTTTAAATATTAAAAGCAATGCATTCTTAATGGTTATCCAAATAAGCCGCCAAGAAACTCAGGAAGCCATAATGTCAGCGCGGGAAAATAGGCGATCAAAAATACAACCAGCACACTTACAAATACAAAAGGCAATGCATTCAGGGAGATATCTTCCAAAGTGGTCCGTGCCACACCCGAAGCAATAAACATATTTTCGCCAAGGGGCGGGGTTGCAAACCCTATTTCACAGCAGCAGACCAGAACAACACCAAAATGGATGGGGTCCACACCAAAGGAAACCATTACAGGCAATAATACGGGTGTCACCAGCATGATGGTTGCCAGGGTTTCCATAAACATTCCCATGAACAAAAGAAAGACAATAATCAAAGCCCAGATCATATATAGATTATCAGTAAGATTTAACAATCCTTGAGCAATCAGATCAGGAACTTTGTTAATGGTTAAAAGTTGACCAAAAGCCAGAGCTGTAAACATTATGATCAGAACACGGCCCGTTATCCATGTGGTACTTTCAAGGGCCTTCATGGCACCTTTCAGTTCAATTTCCTTATAAATAAAAATGCCGACAAAAAGGGTATAAAAAATGGAAACAATGGCCGCTTCCGTGGGAGTAAAGAACCCCGTGTAGATTCCGCCAAGGATAATTACAGGTGCCAGAAGAGACCAGAAACCCTCCTTCATTGTCACCACTACCTTTTTGACTGAGAGTGTTTTGCCATCACCTTGATACTTTTTTTGTCTGGATCGCAGATAATTCATTAACATCAGTCCCACAGCCAGCATAATGCCGGGGACAAATCCTGCTATGAAAAGATCTGATATGGATTGAGATGCGGCAACCCCATAAATAACCATGGGGATACTTGGAGGGATGACAACACCTAAGCCACCTGAAGAAGAGGTGATGGCTCCTGCATAGCCTTTATCATACCCGTGACGTACCATGGCAGGTATCATCAGCATTCCTACGGCTGCCGTGGTGGCAGGTCCAGAACCTGAAATCGCACCGAAAAAGAGACAGGATAAAATCGTGGATGTTGCCATGCCGCCGGTAAAGGGACCTGCCATGGACTCTGCAACGGCAACCAATCGTCTGGATATCCCTGCCGATTCCATGAGCGCCCCGGACAGGATAAAAGCAGGAAGGGCCATGATGGGAAATGAATTTACCGATGTATAGGCAATTTCAACCAGTCCCTCCAGAGGCTTACCACTGAAAATCATTCCTCCCATGGCAGCCGCGCCAAGGGAAAGGGTAATGGGTGCGCCAATGATCAAAAGCCCGACAAAGATAATAAAAATGATTGCTGTAACACTCATGATGTCACCTCGCTTTCAGGCGCTTCATCATCAAGATTGCTTGTATCTATCTTGTCAACGTCAGCAATTTCAATTTTAAGAATATGTTTCATAATATTGACTTGAATAATTCGTATGGTCATGAGGGAAAAGGCAATAGGGAAAATCATAAAAATATAAGCCATGAGCCAATCAAGGGTTGGCGAATGTTCAGGGTATTCAAATCCTTCTTTGATCACATTGATGCTGTAATAAATCATGGTGCAGTTAAAGGCAATCCACACAAGGTCAGCCAGAAGCGTTGACAAATCTCCGACTATTTTGGGGAAAAGCTTAAACTGGAAAGTAACCCGGTTATGAGCTGCAAGTCTTGCCGCATAGGTTGCGCCTAGAAAAACAAACCATACAAAAGCGAATCGGGAAAGTTCTTCTCCCCAGGGAAGGGAAGCTGGTAAAGGGTAATGCTCAAGAAAAGCAATATAATGGGAAAGTGAGTCTATTGTACTGAAAACTATCCTGAGTACAATTTGCAAAAAAAGCAGACATACAAAAAATACCAACAGAATCTGACAAAGATAGCTTTCAAGATTATCCAGAATTTTAAGTATTGGTTTGGGTCTCATAAGTTACTCCAGAATCTATAATCTGTAAAAACCTGCCCGGTATTTACCGGGCAGGTTTAAAGAATCTAACGCCCAAGCGCTTTTACAACTTTATCAACCTCGGCTTTTCCGCCGACACTATCGTAAAATTTAGGCCATACGGCATCAACGGCAGCTTTTGACCATTGATCTTCATCTTCAATTTCAAGATATTTTACGCCTTTTTTGATCATGTTCTGTTTTGCATCTTCTGACTTGGTAACGCTGAAAAGCAGGTTCGCCTGCTGTGCTTCGATACCGGCACGAGTGAACATTGCCTGATCTTCGGCAGACAGAGACTGGAAATATTTCTCCCCGATAACCAGGGGTTGTAAGGAGAACAGGTAGTGACATTCTGAGGAATATTTCTGCACCTCATAAAACTTCATGGAATAGTTGGTAATATGGGGATTGTCCTGCCCGTCAACAACTCCCTGCTGCAGTGCTGTAAAGGTTTCCGGCCATGCCATTGGGATAGGCTCTGCACCAAGAGCTTGCCAGGTCGCAATCATGATGGCATTTTTGGGAACTCTAATCTTAAGCCCTTTAAGGTCGGCAAGTGTGGTGACCGGTTTTTTAGAGTTTGTCAGGACCCGGAAATTTGAATACGCCCAGCCCAGGACCCGGACACCGGCTTCTTTAACAAGGACTTCCCGCCATTTATTTCCAAGTTCGCCTGTGGTGGCCATTACAGCATCATCAAAACTCTGCATGAGATAGGGAAGGGTTAAAATGCCGACAGATTTTGCAAAGGGAGTAATATTGTTGACGGCAACAACGGCACAGTCAATGGAACCTCTGCGGGCATCCTTAACCATTTTCTGCTCATCACCCAGCTGACCGGCAGGGAAAATATCCACTTTGTAGTTTCCACCACTGGTTTTTTCCACAATCTCTTTAAAACGGAGCGCTAAAACACCCTGATCTGAATCAATGGGATCACCCAGACCGATTTTCAATGTTTTTTCCGCAGATGCAGATACCGGCAACATCAAAGCTGCCATAAAAAAAATCATTAAACTAAAAATCGTAAACCGTTTCATACGTCCTCCTAAATTAAATAATAAAAATACAGGCCTATATATAAAATCGGCACATGAAACATCATTCATGTGCCGATGATTTTTAAATTATAGATTTTATTTACAGCCTGATACGTATTCGGCTGTCGCTGTAAAGCTATTGGAGTAATCGTTTTCAAGGTCATTGCAGGACTCATTGGTAACCCTTTTTCCATGTCCAGATTCTATGTTATTTGTTTATTCTCTTTTTTTTATCTGATAAATTTGATCATGTGTCAATAATTTTATAAAATTTATTT
>CALGRI010000360.1 GCA_937880875.1 uncultured Pseudomonadota bacterium | reverse complement strand
GTGGTACCGGAAAAAGGATCTGTTGGAGCAAGCGGTGACCTTGTTCCCATGGCTCATCTTGCCCTTGTATTGATCGGGGAAGGAGAGGCTTTTGTTGACGGAAAGAGAATGTCCGGTGCAAAGGCTTTAAAGAAAAAATCAATCAAACCCCTTGTACTTGATGCAGGAGAGGGCCTCGCCCTGATCAATGGGACCCAATTCATGATTGCACTGGGGTGTCTGGCTCTTCATGATGCCTTAAATCTTTGCAAGCATGCAGATATTGCAGCCAGTATGACCCTTGAAACCCTCATGGGTACAAGGTCTGCCTTTGATCCGAGGATTCATAATGCAAGGCCCCACCCAGGCCAGATCAAAGCCGCTGATAACATGCTCAGGATAACGAACAATTCAGACATAATTTCCTCCCATGGAGATTGTTCAAGGGTTCAGGATGCCTATACTTTAAGGTGCTCACCCCAGGTCCATGGTGCTTCCTGGGATGCCTTTGCTTATGTGGATAATGTGATCAAAGTGGAGATGAATTCATCCACTGAAAATCCTCTGATCTTCCCGGAATCCGAAGAATTTCTTTCCGGTGGTAATTTTCACGGCCAGCCTCTGGCTCTTGCCTGCGACTTTTTAGGTATTGCCATAGCAGAACTTGCCAATATATCGGAACGGCGGATAGAAAGACTTGTGAATCCCCAGCTCTCAGGGCTTCCAGCGTTTCTCGTGGAAGACGGCGGGCTCAATTCCGGGTTCATGATTGCCCAGTATGCGGCAGCCTCCCTTGTTTCTGAAAATAAAGTCCTTGCCCATCCAGCATCTGTTGATTCCATCCCCACTTCGGCAAATAAAGAAGACCATGTCTCAATGGGGTCTATTGCTGCCAGAAAATGCCGAGATATTTTGGCCAACACGGAAGAGGTCATAGCAATTGAACTCTTGTGTGCAGCCCAGGGAATCGATTTGTTCACCAATATTAAAGCAGGTGATGGTACTCTGGCAGCTTATGAAGTTATCAGAAGCCGTGTTGATTACATGAAAGAAGATAGGATTCTTTCAATAGACATTGCCAAAGTAAAGGAATTGCTCAAGGATGGCAGTATTGTAGAGGCAGTGGAAAATAAAGTCGGCAAGCTGTACTAGGCTGTATTAAATAGAAATCTTAACAAGTTTGAGATCTCCCCATAAGCCGATATTTTCACCTTTAATGATCACAATCCCCTGGACGCCGGAAATGGCTTTGCCGATGTCAATGGCTTCTTTAATATCAGAAGCAGCCTTGACCAAATTGCCCAGGGCCGTGGCAACAGCATCTGCCAATGGGCATGACTCAGACAGCACTGTGGCAGCATCTGCCGTGCCAAAGCTTTTTGAATGACCCAGAGTCCCGGAAGAGGTGCATATCCCATAGGGTTTGTCCCTTTTTTTGATCAGGATGCCCGTGGTCATACTGAAAGGTGTGTTCTCAGCATAAATACTGAAAATGGTTTCAGAATCAGATTTAATAAAAATATCGCCCCCGTTTTCCACAAGAACTTCCCGGGTGTGTTCCAATAGGGATATCCCAGTATATTCTGCTACAGCACCTGCCACGGCTGCCATGGGGCCGACATGGGCTAATTTTGCCGCCTCAATCATGTCCCTGATGATTTTTGGAGCCGGGCCCGGATCTGGTATGGGGGTAAGACAGGTTGCAAATTCAGGGTGGAGCCTGATATAGGTCTCAATAGAGTTTCGGCAGGTTAATACAGATTGTATGGCCTTCTGGGTCAGGTCGGTTTGGGCCTGGATATTCAGGTTTGTCTCTTTTACAGTGATATCAAAAGAGACAAGACCTTTTTTTTGATGCTGCTTTCGATAGGTGCGATTCTCAAACATTTTCAATGGAAGCAGGTCTTAAATGAACGGGTGCCTGGCGGATAAAATAAGAATCTGTCATGCCCGAGATATAATCCCTGACAATTTCAGGGTTTGAATGGCTTTGTCTGTATTCTTGTGACATACCATTTAAAAAACCTGTGAAAACAATGGATTGCTCATCTCCTTTTTCAAGGGCAGTCAGGTATTTTTCAAACAGGAAATTAAAAATATCTTCAATGGAAGACAAATGTTTTTTAATAACAGGGTTTTTATAAATATGTTTATAATTAAATGCCTTTAGTTTTTTTAAGGCAGAAGACACTTTTTCGGAAAAACCGATAAAAGGATGGTCCAGACTGTTTGAGATAAGATCAGTAACAAGGTTAAACACAATGGTACCGTTTGTCTGGCCAAGTATTTGTTTGCAGACATCGGGTATGGCCTGTCTTTTCACAAGATCCAGGCGGATGGCATCTTCCAGATCCCGGCCGATATAAGAGATGGTATCTGCCATTCTAACCACACAGCCTTCCATGGTCATGGGGATTTCATTGCAGATCTTTTCTTTTTTCATGGCTTCCATCATGAGATGAAAATCTATAAAAGACCTGTTTTTTTGAGGAATAAGTTTTTTTGCGTGGGCTTCACCATTATGACAGATAATGGCATCCATGGTTTGAAGGCTCAAATTCAATCCTTTGCCGTTTTTTTCGATCCTGTCCAGAAACTGGATGCTTTGAAGATTATGATGGAAAAACCCGGCACCCTGTTCATGGGTCAGCTTTGAAAGAAAACGCTCACCATCATGTCCAAAAGGGGCATGCCCGATATCGTGCCCCAGACTTGCTGCTTCAATAAGGTCTTCATTTAATCCCAGGTATCGGCCAATGGTTCGGCCCACCCTTGAGACCATCTGGACATGGATCACCCTGTGGGTGAGGTGATCGTTATTGATCAGGGAAAAGACCTGGGTTTTATCAATATACCGTGTAAAGGCAAGGGAGTTTAAAATCCGGTCGGAATCAGCAGAAAAGGCTTGGCGGTATTCGTTTTCAGTGAATTTTTCTTTGTGACGTCTTTGGGCGGCATGACTGAAACAGGCCAGGGAACAAAGATTTTCTTCCTCTCTTCGATTCAGAAGATCTTTTAATTCCCTGGTCTTTTCAAAATTGTCATTCAATAGTTTATTTATAATTGTTTAAGGATGTTTTCCACTATAGTGTCAAATGCTTTTGTAAATTCAGTCTCCTTGTCCTGGAACATCATGGGAACACCATTGTCCCCTGAGGTGACCACCTGAGTTTCAAAGGGAAGAGACCCTAAAAATTCAAGACCCGAAGATTTTGCTGTCTTTACACCGCCGCCTGAACTGAATAAGTCAATGGCCTCATTGCAGTGAGGGCATTTAAACCCTGCCATGTTTTCCACAATTCCCAGGGTTTTTAAGTGAACTGTTTTGCAAAATGAGATGGATTTCCTGATATCTGCCAACGCCACTTCCTGGGGAGTGGTAACAATGACGCCCAAAGCTTCCGGAATCATCTGTACAACGGTTAAGGGTTCGTCACCAGTTCCAGGAGGCGCATCAATAATAAGAAAGTCAAGTTCTCCCCAGTCCACAGAACTGACAAATTGTTTGATCATACCTGTTTTGGCAGGGCCTCGCCAGATAATGGCCTGGTCCTTGTCCTGCATCAATGCCTGGACAGAAACAACTTTAAGATTTCCATTCACCTGTTTTGGGATCAGAAGCTGGTTTTGAGAAATCTCTAAGAGTTCTGTCAGTCCTAACATCTGGGCAATGGAAGGACCGTGGACATCCACATCCATCAGACCTGTTTTATATCCTTTTTTAGAAAGGCAGGCTGCAAGATTGGCAGATACACTGCTTTTACCGACTCCGCCCTTACCACTTAAGACAAAAATTTTGTGTTTTATTTTTGAAAGGGAGGTTTTAATTGCCTGGTCTTCTGTTTTCTGTCTGGCTTCCATATCCTGGCCACCACCCTGTGACGGGCAAGTGCTTGTTTTTTTTGCTTTGGCTACACTGTCATGAATCATTTTTTTATAACATCTCCTTTGAGAAATATCGTTAATAAATCACATCTATAATGCTCACTATCCAGACTCTGTCAACCGGAATACAGACTCTTTTATGGGAGGATTTGGCTGAAAGCTTGTAATGTCCAGGGTCAGTTTTCTATTATTCATATCTTTGATTTCTATTTTTATTGGAATGTCACCAAAATCATATATCTTATATTGGGTTATCATTATTTCATACAAGATTTTTCCAGATAAGTCCCTGGATTTGAGGCCATATATTTTTCCTTTTTCATTAAAATGCAGAGACTGTGTCACCCACTTCCAGTTCTGTTCTAATGAAATGCTGGATAAGGAGGGATCTGATGGTGAAAAATAGGCATTGTCAAATTTTTTTACTGGTATTCGCCCCAATAAAATCAATATTATTTCTGACATTTTTATTGGAACCTGGATATAGTCTTCCATGTCCGGGTCTTTTGAGTTATACGAGTATTTGGAATGTTCCCCTGTATGGGAAAAGAAAGTGATTTTTTCTCCCGTGGCAATAATGGTTTCTATGGGAAGGCCGGACATGAGAACTGTGATCCTGATTTTATTGGGGGAAACCGCAGCCCAGGCAATTTTGAATTTATCAGTCTTAGTTTTTGTTTCAATCCTTGCCCAGCCTGTTCCCTTGCTTGCAATAATTTGTTGATTAAAGGATTTTGCCTGACTTGCAAGAACAAGTGCTTGTTTATCAAGTAAAGGATTACTTGCAGGTCTGAGCTGTGCACAACCCGAGAAAATCAAGATAAAGGCAATAATATAAAATAAGCTGGATAATGAGCTCTGTTTAGTCATTTGTTTTTTTTTGAACAGCCTCAATTTTTTTCTTAAGTTCAAGAACTTTTTCTTTGTCTTCACCTTTGGTATTGGATATTGCTTTTTTATAGGTATCCAATGCTTTCTTAAACTGATTTGTTTTTTGATAGGCATCACCAAGGTGGTCTGATATGATGGTTTCAAAAGAGGTTAGTTCGGCTGCTTTTTCAAGGTATTCCACAGCTTTTTCATACTCCCCCATCTTGTAATAGACCCAGCCCAGGCTGTCCGTGATATACCCGTCATCGGGTTTAATTTCGTGTGCTCTTTTGATAAGCAAAAGAGCCTCATCTAATTTTATTCCAAGGTCTGCATAGGAATACCCAAGGTAGTTCAAGGCACTGGCATCCTTTGGATCAATTTCAATAACCTTTTTCATGGTGCTGATGCAGTCTTCTTTAAAGCCGGCACTATCCTGTACTGCGCCCAGTCTGAACAATAATAATGTGTTTTCAGGAGAATTTTCAAGCCCCTTTTTTAAAAGACTGATGGCTTTTTCATAGTTTTTATCTTTTTCATAAAACGAGGCAAGATAAATGACAATATCGATATCTTTTGGAAGTTCTTTATACTTGTCTTCAAGGTAATTTATGGCCACCTGATTTTCTCCTGATTTTTGGTAGAGAAAGGCTATATTCAGGATGCTTTTTTTATATTGAGAATGATCTGGTTTGATTTTCAGATAATGGAAAATAGCGTTTTTTGAATCTTCAATCTCTTCATAGGCCATGCCCGTGAAAAAGTTCAGGGTTTGATTTTCAGGATCACCTTTAAGCATCTGGGAGAAAATAATAACGCTATCTTCATGTTTTTTGCCGGAAATATATTCGTTCACAGCCATCATAACAATCCTGGAATCGCTTTCAACGCTCTGGCCAAGTTCCTTGAACAGGGTCGCTGCGGCAGCCTTGTTTTTGTTTTTATAATAGTGCAGAGCCATTCCTAATTGTGCCCGATAATTTTCCGGCTCTATTTCAAGTATTTCTTCGTAGGTTTCTAATATCTTCTGGTTGTTTTCAAGGGTGTTTTGAAGGCTGAAAATTTTTATCAATTGAAACCGGGGTTCCACAAGGTCCGGCTCTAACTCAATGGTTTTGAAAAATTGAATTTTTGCAAGTTCATATTGTTTTTCAGCAAGATAGACCTCACCAAGATAAAACCAGGCAACATAGTAGTCAGGAAACTGGCCAACCATTTTTTTTAATAATACCAACGCTTCAGGATTATTGTTTTTGTCTATATATATTTTGGCAAGACGGAGAAATGTTTCTTTGTTATCTGGATCCAGTTTCAGGATTTTGTTTAAAATTTCAACCAGTTCTTTTTCATCCATGGCATCTTTTTTAAGTTGGACAAAAAAAAGTAATCCATCCACATTGTCAGGGTTTTGTCGAACCAGTTTTTCTGCGAGCTCTAATGCTTTTTTTTCATTATTTTGGTTCAAGTATAGCTGGCTTAGATCCCTGGTTAATATGAATGAATCCGGATCATTAACCATCGCCTTTTCCAGAGATACAATGGCTTTTTTATAGTCTTTGTTTTTAATGTGAATCCGGGATTCAAGATAATAATAATTTGCAGAAAGATTATGTTCTTCTTTCTTGTTTTCTTTTTGAATAATTTGAGATTCAGAAAGTTTTTTATCCTGTTTAAGCTCTGTGCAGCCGGCTATAAAAAAACTTAAGATAAAAATAAGAAGAACATAAACAAGACTTTTTTTCATAATCTGCTTTACCTTACTATAAAAATAAATTGCAATTTACTGGCTGTGATCGTACATATCAAAATCAGGCATGTCTTTTTTGAAATAGGTTTTCATTTTTTTTAAAATATTATTTTCAACCTGTCTTACCCTTTCGCGGGATATCGAGTATACCTCACCTATTTCTTGAAGTGTTTGAGGACTGTCAGAGAAAATTCTTCTGTCAAAGATATTCAATTCTCTTGCATTAAGAGTTTTCTTAAATTTATTAACTTTTCTATGCAGGATACTTTCAATCTCTTTTTTGGCCATCCGATCTTCAGTTGAATCAGTTTCAATATTTATGAATTCAATCCTTTCTGTATTTGAGTCATTCTTTAATGGTTCATCAAGACTTAAGTCCCAGTTGGCCAATCTCTGATCCATGTCAACCACTTCTTTTTCAGATACTCCGAGCTGCTCTGACAATAGTTTGGGTTTTGGGTCAAAGCCCTGTTCGATCAGTCTTTGTTTTTCTTTTTTCAGCCTGAAAAACAATTTGCGCTGCCCCTGGGTTGTTCCAATCTTTACCATTCGCCAATTATCCATGATAAATTTAAGAATATAGGCTTTTATCCAGAAGGATGCATAATATGAGAATTTGACATTTTTATAGGGGTTGAATTTTTTGACTGCCTTCACAAGCCCGATATTGCCTTCCTGGATTAAATCCGAAAGGTTCTGCACCCAGATTCTATGGAATTCAAGGGCAATTTTAACGACCAGGCGCAGATTTGAAGTGGTCATGATATAGGCTGCTTCCTGGTCTCCTTCTTCCTGAATGCGTGTTCCAAGTTCAATTTCCTGTTCTCTTGTCAAAAGCTTGTACCGGCTTATTTCATTTAGATAGCTTTGAACTGGGTCTGATTTTACAAGTGCTTTTGAACTTGAAGTGTTTGCTTTTTTTACAGGAATCAAAAAATCTTTTTTGGTCAGCCTCTTTTCGCTTTGTTTCTCCAGTTCCATCGTGTTTGCCATTAAATATACCTTAAGATAATTTTGATAAAAAATTAGTATACCATTATCATAGGATCGAGAAAAGCAATATATTTTGCACAAAAAAATAATCACTACTTTTTTATGGACAATTTGGGATAAATTTGATAAAAGATCTTTTTGTTTGCGCCTGTAGCTCAGCTGGATAGAGCAACGGACTTCTAATCCGTAGGTCGCAGGTTCGAATCCTGCCAGGCGTACCATTAATACCAAGGGTTTTCAGCTTTTACTGGAAACCTTTTTTGCTTTGGTTCTATGCCGGTTCTATGAAATTGATATAAATCCATCAATCTCAATCAATTATTCAAAAAAGAACCCCCCCTACCATGTCTCCAATTCGATTGCTTTTATAGATTATTTCCGATCTAAATTTTTTAGACTTTTTAGGGCCAAGGACTCTCACGCCGGAAACCGGGATTCGATTCCCGGTGGGATCACCACTTAGAACAGCAAGGCTCTTGGCATTTTATCAGAGGCTTTTTTATTTTGAAAAATATTTACTCCCAACACTATACCCAACAAAGCTGACCACTTTCAGATACTTTTTTCATTTCAACCCCTAAGAGCAAAAGTCGCAAAAGTAGCAAAAGGTTTTGACCTGGCATAGAATTATTTTTTCAAGGGTATTGTGTGCTTGCTATTTAACGTGAAGCCCTCCCCGGGTTATCAGGGAGGGTGAAAGTTTTAATTTTTCAACTGCTGCCTGAGATTTGCCCCCATGGTTTTTAATAAAATAATGCCCATACCGGATCGGTTATGTGTATCTCCAAT
>CALGRI010000359.1 GCA_937880875.1 uncultured Pseudomonadota bacterium | reverse complement strand
GGATGAGGGCGTTTTAGAGATTGTGGATAAAAAAAGATACCAGCACAGACTTTGTCTGGATGGAACATCACTGAACTACTTTGCAATGGTGGGAAAAAAGCAGAAAAATATTTCTAATGAAATACTTGAACAATATTAATAAAAACTATTATTCAAGATCTTGACCTGCTCCATTCCATTTATCAAAAAACATCTTCTTATGGTCATTTTGGTCGGAATGAACCAGAATTCACCTGGGAAAAAACAGATAAAACAGATGCACTTATCGAATATTCAAATAGCTGCTATGGTTATATTATTATGGAGGACAGATGAAATTTAAAGATATTCCAACATTTCAACCCAGACTCAAAGTTTTCAACAAACAACAGGCCATGGCAATTCATGACGCCGCACTGAAGATCCTTGGTAATACCGGTTTCAGGATGGGAGACCCTCAAGTGCTGGAGATGCTTGCTGATCATGGATGCCGGGTCGAAAACGACGACTGGCTGACTATGCCCGCTTGCCTGGCAGAAGATGCCATTGTATCAGCCCCGAAACAGATAGATATATATGATCAACTCGGTAATTTAACCATGCCCCTGAAAGATGAAAATTTCTTTTTCGGAACTGGTTCTGATACCATCTTTACCATTGATGTGGAGACAGGAAAGAGACGGAGAACTGTTCTACAGGATATAGGGAATTTCGCAAAACTGGTTGATGCGCTGCCGAATATGGATTTTTCCATGTCCATGGGTAATCCGGAGGATGTTCCAATAGAGGATATATATGTGAATGTGTTTGCCGAAATGGTGAAAAATAGTAATAAACCCATATGTTTCATTGCAGACAGCGGCAAAGACATCAAACAGATATACGACATTGCCTGCACAATTGCCGGTGGTGAGGAAAAGCTTCAGCAGAAACCTTTTCTGTTTAATTATTCTGAAGCCATCAGCCCTTTGCATTATCCAAAGAACGTCATGGAAAAGCTTGTTTTCTGTTCTCAAAAAAAGATCCCCATCTGTCTTCCTTCTGGTTGTAATGCTGGTGGAGGCGGCCCTGTGACTCTGGCTGGTTCCATGGCTCTTGGCATTGCTGAAAATCTGGTGGGTCTTGTTGTCCATCAGCTGGCAGGAAAAGGTTCGCCCTTTTTATTTGCCCCCAATGTCAGCGTTCTTGATATGAAAGATACAGTGGTCTCTTACGGCTGTACCGAATGGAGCCTGACGCAGTCCGCCTTTGCAGACATGCGGGATGAAATATACGGTATCCCTATCTGGTCCTTTGCAGGTGCGACTGACTCCAAAATCATTGATGCACAGGCAGGAGCGGAAGGTATGCTCTCCATCATAACAGCCATGCTTTCAAGGTGTAATGTTATCCATGACGTGGGATACATTGAATCAGGCCACACCTCTTCTTTGGAGATGCTGACTATGGCTGATGAACTGGTAGCCATGAGCAAGTTTTTTGTACAGGGCCTTGCTGTAAATGATGAAACACTGGCCCTTGATGTGATTGACAGGGTGGCAAAAGGCCCTGATGGTTCCATGTTTTTGAGTGATCCCCACACCTTCACACATTTCAAGACAGCACATTGCCTACCGGAACTGATGGACAGGGCCAGGTTTGAATCCTGGGAACAAAAAGGGGAAAAGGACCTTTTTACCAGATGCAATGAAAAAGCAAAAACGCTGCTTAAGGACCATGTGGTTGAGCCTAAAACAGATGAAATTGAGTATGAGATGGACAATCATCTGAACCTAGCTGATCTCTGCACGGCCTGAGTGAAATTTGTGAAACTGAAAAAAGTGGATACTGTTCAGGTTTACCCATATAACATCAAAAGAAATTCAGAGGGTATTCTGCCAAATTAAATTATTGATCAAGGAATTTCATGGCAGAGCAAATAATATTTATTACCA
>CALGRI010000358.1 GCA_937880875.1 uncultured Pseudomonadota bacterium | reverse complement strand
ATGGTGGAACATGCAGAACTCATTGATGAACTTTCCGTTGAAATTTATAAAAGCGTGGCCCCTTTACAGCATGTGATTGATAAATCCGAGGATTTTTCAGAAAAAGACATTGTTTTATCCAGAGGAACCTTTATTCGCCCCCAGGAACAGGGCCTTGCCGCAGGCCTTGGATTTACCCATATTGAAACCTTTAAAACACCAAAAATCGGTATCATTTCAACGGGAGATGAAATTATTCCCATTGAAGAAGAGCCTGTTCCCGGTAAAATCCGTGATATCAACTCTTATACCCTGTCAGGCTTTATCAATGAAGCCCATGCCATACCCGTTCTCTATGGTATTATCAAAGATGAGCCTAATGCCATTAAAAAAGCAGTTGAAAAAGCCCTTGAAGAAACGGACATGGTCCTTATTTCCGGTGGAAGCTCTGTTGGAACAAGGGATTTTACCATTGAGGTATTATCCTCGTTACCAGATACTGAAATATTGGTCCATGGCATGTCCATAAGTCCAGGCAAACCAACCATTCTTGCTAAAGTTGGAAAAAAACCCGTATGGGGACTTCCCGGCCAGGTGGTCTCTGCCATGGTGGTACTCAAAATTGTGGTCATCCCTTTTTTAAACCGGCTTAAAGGGCTTGAACATCTGGACAGAACCATCAGGGTTCCTGCAAAGCTGACACGAAATGTAGCATCGGCACAGGGCAGGCTGGATTTTGTCAGGGTTGAACTTACAAAAAAAGAAAACCTGTTGCTGGCAAAACCCGTTCTTGGAAAATCAGGGCTGATCAGAACCATGATTCATGCTGATGGACTCCTTGAAATCGGGGAGCATGTTGAAGGCCTGGAAAAAGACACCATGGTTAATATCATTCTTTTATAAAAATAATCCGAAAACAAAAGAGATCATACCAATGAATTCCAAAAGAAACGTATACCTTGATATGAAAAGTATTGAAGAGACAACAAAAATCCTCTTTGATCATTTTAAACATCTTGTAACAAAAATTGAAACCCTTGATGTGGTGGATGCAAAAGGCAGGGTCTTGGCTGCACCTGCCATGGCAGCTATCTCTTCACCCAATTTCCATGCAGCTGCCATGGATGGTATTGCTGTAGATGCAAAGATTACATTTGGTGCACGGCAAGATGCTCCCATCACCCTTTGTCCCGATAAAAATGCCTTCTGGGTCAATACGGGACATGCCATGCCAAAAGGCACCAATGCCGTCATTATGATAGAACATCTCCATATTATTGACGAAAAGAGTGTTGAAATTGAGGCCCCCGTGTTTCCCTGGCAGCATGTCAGAAAAATGGGGGAAGATATTGTGGCCACCCAATTGCTGTTCCCCCAAGGCCACAGGATCAATTCCCATTCCCTTGGTGCACTTCTTTCCGGTGGCATATTCAAGGTGGCCGTTTATAAACAGCCAAAAGTTTTGATTATACCAACGGGATCGGAACTCAAGCAATGGCATGAAATTAAAATAGACCAGCTCAAACCAGGGGATGTGGTGGAATCCAACTCTTCTGTATTAGGAGGGCTGTGTGAAGATCATGGGGCAAAATTTGACCGACACCCCATGCTCAAGGACAACCTTGAAAAAATAAAAAAAGCTGTGGAAACAGCGGCAAAACAAGATTATGACATGATTTGTATCATTGGCGGGTCTTCAGCCGGGTCTGAGGATTTTGCAAAACCCGTGATCTCATCCCTGGGTGAAATTTATGTCCACGGGGTTACAATGATGCCGGGCAAACCCATGATGTTTGGCAAAGTGTTTGACATTCCCATATTTGGTATCCCGGGATACCCCGTTTCCGCTATTGTTGCCTTTGAACTATTTGCCGGCCCCTTATTGTTAAACATGCAAAAGCTTCCCAAAAAAGAAATAATATCCGTTCCCGTTTTCCCGGCAAGAAAAATTGCTTCAAAACTTGGTCTGGAAGAATTTTTAAGGGTAAAAATAGGTTCCGTGGATGGCAAGCTGATGGCTTCCCAACTGCCCCGGGGATCAGGAAGTATCACAACCCTGACCGAGGCTGACGGCATTATCAGAATACCCACAAATATTGAGGGTATATCAGAGAATCAGAAGGTCATGGCCCAATTGTTAAGGCCGTTATCTTCCATTGAAAATACCATAGTGATAACGGGTTCCCATGATAATACCCTGGATATTCTGGCGGATCAGATAAAAGGGGTGAGCGGCGATATCAGTGTTTCATCAAGCCATGTTGGCAGCATGGGCGGCCTTATGGCCATTAAAAAAGGCACCTGTCATATGGCCGGAGCCCATCTTCTGGACCCTGAGGACGGCAGCTATAATATTTCATATATTAAAAAATATCTGCCTGACCAGAAGGTCTGGGTAATCAATCTTGTCATGAGGGACCAGGGATTGATTGTGCCAAAGGGAAATCCTGAAAATATTAAATCCATTAAAGATTTAAAAGACAAGGGACTGCAGTTTATCAATCGCCAGCCCGGATCCGGTACAAGAATTTTATTTGATTATAAATTAAAGACCCTTGGGATATCAATTCATGATATTCAAGGGTATGAAAATGATGAATATACCCATATGTCCGTGGCTGTTGCAGTTCTGTCAGGCAGAGTGGATGCAGGACTTGGCATCCAGGCGGCAGCCCGGGCTCTTGATCTTGATTTCATCCCCGTTGTGACGGAAGAGTATGATCTTATTATCCCGGACAGATTTTATAAGACCCGAAAAATTCAGGCCCTGCTTGATATTATTCAGACAAAAAAATTTCAGGACAGGATCCAGTCCCTTGGGGGATACGGCACCCAGAATACGGGCAAAATTATTTACGCGTGACCTTTATGTTACTCGTGACCTTTAGGTTACGCGTGACCTTCAGGTTATAGATCCTGAGACCAGCTTTAAAACTTTAAAAAAAAGGCCACAAAAAAAA
>CALGRI010000357.1 GCA_937880875.1 uncultured Pseudomonadota bacterium | reverse complement strand
TCCCAGAATGAACAGGACAACCGGAATGTTTTAAAAATGTCCCGGGTACCGGTTTTTGAACCTGCATCACCTCAGGAGGCCTATGAATATTATAAATATGCCGCAGCCCTTGCCAAAAAGGAACACACCGTTGTCGTTGTCAGGCTGACCACGCATGTCTGTCATGCAAGGCAGAAAATATCCTTTGACTCCTATACAGCGGAAAACACGTATCAAACCGATTTCAATCCCAAGAATGGCCCCTATATCGCATTGACATCAATGGCCTTGGATATGAAACGGGAATCCATTAAAAAACTGCATCGTTCCAAACAATATATTAAAGATGCTGGATTAAATAAAGAATTAATCTCGGATAACAGCCGGAAAAAAGGGATCATCACCTCCGGATTGACCTATCTTTCCGTCCTTGATGTGTTTGAAAAAGCCCGGTTTCGGCCTGACATTCTAAAACTCGGAGCAGTCAATCCTCTTGAAGGAAGCTGCATTCTTTCCTTTTTAAAGGGCCATGACGAAGTTCTGATTTTAGAAGAGCTGGATGATATTCTTGAACTTCAGATAAAATCTATGGCCTATGATTCAGGGCAGAAAACAAAAGTGATTGGAAAAACAGATGATGAAGATTATGTGGGGGAGTATACGCCGGATAAAGTAATGGACAAAATATCCCTTGTATGGCCGGATATGATAACAGATGAGCCAAAAGCGGTTGTTCTGCCAATCAAAGTCCCTGCCCGGCCCGCCCAGATGTGTCCTGGCTGCGGTCACAGATCTGCTTTTTTTGCCATCAAAAAAGCCCTGAAAGATGAAGATGTCACTGTTGCAGATATCGGCTGTCACACCCTGGGATATATGCCGCCATACAATATCGGAGAAATATTAATGTGTATGGGCGCTTCATCGGGTATGGCTTCCGGGCTGTCATTGTTTAATGATAAAAAAAAGGTGGTGGCATTTTTAGGAGATTCAACCTTTTTCCATGCAGGCCTGCCTGGATTGATCAATACAATCTATAACAACCACAATATTACCTTGATCATAATGGAAAATGGCACCACGGCCATGACCGGTCACCAGGACCATGCAGGCAATAAAATCCCCATTGAAAGTCTTTTAAAAGGACTTGGCATTGAAAATATCCTCACTTGCGATACCTACAACCAGTCCAAATTAACAGATATAGTAAAAACAGCAATGCAGATAAAAGGGTTCAGTGCGGTCATTGCCACACACCCCTGTATGCTTAAATTTACAAGGCTTCAGCGAAAAAAGCCGGGCTTTGCTCAAAAGCATATCACCATAAACCAGGAAACCTGCACTAAAACCCATGAGTGTGTGGAACGATTCGGCTGCCCGACATTCATTCGAAACCCGGATGATAGTATTGATATCAATCTGGATCTATGTATCGGGGACGGGTCCTGCGGGCCCTCTTGTCCTGAACAGGCAATTGGTTTTGATAAGGGAGCAAAATGAAAGCATTTAATATTTATATCACAGGTGTTGGCGGCCAGGGCATTGGATTATTAAGCCAGGCTATCTTAAGAGGGATTGACCATGCAGGGATCAATGCCATTGCCGTGGATACCCACGGGCTTGCCCAAAGAGGCGGAGTGGTTGTTTCCCAGGTTCGATGCGGAGATCAGATCCATTCTCCCCTGATCATGAAAAACAGCTCAGATCTTGTTTTAGGTATGGAACTTCATGAAGCCATGCGGGGGCTTGGGACAGCATTGAAAAAAGGCGGTACTCTTGTCTATATGGATGTTTCCTGGCAGCCGCTTCCGGTCCGTCTTGGCCTTAACAGCGCTCTTACAGCAGACGATGTTCAGATGGCGTGTGAGGCTGAAGGTTCAATGGCCATAAAGGTTGACACAAAGGCCATGGACGACTCAAGGATGCAGAATATGGCTCTTTTGGGGACCATTGCAAAGCACGGGATCATCCCTGGTGTATTAACAAAACACTATTTTGCTGCATTGGAAGATCTGCTTTCAGGAGAGATGTTAAACAAAAACCGAGCTCTTTTTGAAACTTTTTTCTCATCTGATTAAAAAAAAATGAAAACTTGATATAGGTCAAGGATATCTTTTATTTTTTGCATCATAATGGTTCCCAAAATCATAGTTGGAGAAAGTAATTCTTACAATAGAACAAAGGGGATCAACAATGAAAAAGAAAAGTGTATCAAGAAGAAATTTTATAAAAAAAAGTACAATGGGTATTGCGGCATCTGCTCTGCTGCCATCACTGTTTTCTGCCAGCAGAACCTTTGCAGCTTCGGATGCTAATGTAAAGGATATGTTCTGCTACCAATGTGAGCAAACCATGGGCGGCAAAGGATGCACCAGAATCGGTGTCTGCGGAAAAACACCTGATGTGGCCGCTCTTCAGGATTTTTTAATCCATACCCTGAAAGGAATTTCCATTGCTGCAACGGCCGGAAGAAAGGTCGACATCAGTGATCCGGAAACCAACCGGTTTACCTGCATGGCAATGTTCTCAACCCTGACCAATGTGGAATTTGATCCCTATCGGTTTGAAGATCTTCTCCAGGAATCTGTTTCTTTGAGAGATAAAATGATCCAGCGTGTGAAAGCAGCCGGTGGGTCCATTTCATCGGACAGCGACAGCCTGACCCTGAAACTCAAACCCTCTCTGGATGGCATGATCAAACAGGGCAGACAATACGGTCTTTTGTCAAATCCGGATATGGACCCGGATCTGAGGTCTCTGCAGCACATGCTTCTGTTTGGCGTCAAGGGTATGGCAGCCTATACAGATCATGCAGCCGAACACGGCCAGGAAGATGAAGGCAATTACGAATTTGTCCACCGGGGTCTTGCATCCCTGGAAGACAACAGTCTGGATGCAAATGCCTATCTTGGATTGGTTCTTGAATGCGGTGAGAAAAACCTTCGTGCCATGGAACTTCTCAGCCTGGGTAATTCAATGGCGTATGGTGACCCTGTCCCCACCAAAGTACCCCTTGGTGTTAAAAAAGGGAAGGCGATTCTGGTTTCCGGTCACGACTTCATTGATCTTGAGGCTGTTTTAAAAGCCAGTGCGGGGAAAGACATTTTTGTGTACACACATGGTGAAATGCTTCCCTCCCACGGGTATCCCAAATTAAAAGAACGGTTCCCCCATTTTTACGGACATTATGGTACTGCCTGGCAGAACCAGAAAAAAGAATTTTCAGACTTTCCAGGTGCCATACTTATGACCTCAAATTGCATTCAGAAACCAAAACAAGAATATAAAAAAAATATTTTCACCTCTGGTACTGTTGGAATGCCCGGTCTGACGCACTTGAACAAAAACAACCTTGGTCCTCTTATTGACAGAGCCCTGGAATTGCCTGGTTATGCAGAAGATAAAAAAGACATGGAAATCCTTGTGGGATTTGGTCACAAAGCGGTCCTGGGTGTGGCTGACAAAATTGTTGCCGGTGTAAAAGATGGCTCCATTGGTCATTTCTTTCTGGTTGGCGGTTGCGACGGTGTCAAAAAATCCAGAAACTATTATACTGAATTTGTAGAAAAAGCACCGGATAACAGCATTATTCTGACCCTGGCCTGTGGCAAGTACAAATTTTTCAAACATCAACTGGGAGACATCAACGGCATCCCGAGACTTCTGGATGTGGGTCAGTGTAATGATGCCCATTCAGCCGTCCAGATTGCCGTGGCTCTGACAAAAGCGTTTGATACTGATGTCAATGGACTGCCCTTATCCTTTATCATATCCTGGTATGAGCAAAAAGCGGTTGCCATTCTTTATAGCCTGCTCCACCTCGGAATCAAGGACATCCATCTTGGTCCCTCATTACCCGCATTTGTTACGCCCAACATATTAAATGTACTGGTTAAAAACTATAATCTTACACCCATTGGAACGCCTGATGGGGATCTGAAAAAAATTTTGGGATAAGCGCTTAAATAGATGTGTAATAATAAACCGGAGTGGTTCTGTCAGACCTGCTCCGGTTTTTATTTTGGCCAATACTTAAGGGTTCATAAACAATAAGCGGTTGACTGGTTTTAAAAAATGATCATTTTAAATTTTATACATCCCAGGGTCTCACCCTTAAGCACAACAGGAGTCCAAAGGAGATACAGGTGATGATCAATATCAGCCAGAAAGCGATTATATAGCTGTGGGTCACATCAAACAGATAACCGGTTAATAAGGGCCCTAAAGCGCCGCCCGTGGTGCCGAAAAATACTGCCAGCCCGAACAGAGAACCATGGGCCCGTATGCCGAACAATTCCACCATAATGGGGGAGATGGTGGTAAAAAAACCGCCGTGGGCTAACCCATAAATGCAGGCAAACGCATATAGTTTCCACAGGGCATCGGCTTGTGCGAGCCAGAGCAGGCTTGCGAACAATAGCCCGAAACAGATGCCCATAACCTGTTTACTGCCTGTGCGGTCAATGGTCAGGCCTGCAACAAACCGGCCCACCATGCTCACAGCTCCGATGGCGGAAAGAACACCGGCTGCCTTTAGGGAGGAAATGCCGATGTCTCGGCCATGGGGAACAATGTGGATGAGGATACTCATCAAGCAGAATACTACAAGAAGGTTTACCAGACAAATCAACCATAATTCAGGGGTTTTCAGGGCTTTGGAAAACAAAAAACCCTGGTCTTGAGATTTTGACACTTCCCTTTGGGTGCCGGCAGATGAGTGATAAACCGCCTCAGGATCACGCCGAAGAAATTGGGCTATGACAAGAAGAAGGATCAAGGCAAAACATCCCATGAATATAAACGCACTCTTCCAGCCAAAATTTAAAATCAGAAAACTTGCCATAATTGGGAATGTGAACTGCCCGGCTCCCGTGCCCACCTTGACAATCCCGGTCATTTTACCCCGTTTTTGGGCAAACCACCTGGCAATGGTGCTCAAGGCAATGACATCCACGGAACTGAGCCCTATGCCGAAGACCAGGCCGAAAACCAGGTAGAGCTGGCACAGGGTACTGACCTGGGACATGAGGCCGAACCCCAGGCCGAAAAAAATGGCAGCAATGCTCATTAAAATCCTGGGGCCGAATTTATCATTGAGCCGACCAACAAAGATGCCAAACAGGCCCATGACAAAAAAAGCGGCAGAGGAGGCCCCGGATATGGCTGCTCTAGACCAGCCGAATTCCTCCATCAAAGGATTGAAAAAAACCCCATATGAGATATAAATACCCACCCCGATGGCCTGGATACTGAAACAGGCCGTGGTAATGACCTGGCTGTAGGCAATGGTTTTTTGACCCGATAAAACTCCAACCCTGTCTCTTTTTTCTGAAATCTTTTTGATGGTTTTCCTCAATTAAAAAATATTATTATTTCCTAAAATACGCTTATTGAACCATGTGTCAATAAACATAAGATTTTTTTTATTGTGCGCTTGAATTTAATTTTTAAAATTTCATTTGTTTTGTACCATAATCTATTATACTGTCATTTTCATTAAATTTTATAGGATATGACAACTATGACAAGTTTTTTGCTCCGATAATCAAGTCCATTCAATTTTTAAAAGAGATGTAATATGACAGAAGAACCAACTCGTGATGAATTGAAACAACGGATTTCAAATTTAGAAAAAGAGGCGGAAAAATACGCTTTACAGAATAAAAATGACAAATATCGTATTTTGTTTGAAAAATCCAAAGACGCTATTTTAATAATTGAAAATGAAAAATTTGTTGACTGCAACCAGGCGGCCGTAGATATGCTGGAGTATAAAAACAAAAACGAACTCCTTCAAACCCATCCTTCAGAATTATCCCCGGACAAGCAGCCGGATGGCAGAGATTCCTTTACCAAAGCAAATGAAATGATGGATCTTGCGCTGAAAAACGGCAGCAATAGATTTGAATGGGATCACATAAGCGCAAATGGAGAAGTTTTCCCTGTAAATGTTCTTCTAACGACAATCTCTAACCAGAAAGACAACCGGCTAATTCATGCTATCTGGCGTGATATCACCGAACGTAAATTAGAAGAAAAGGCTCGACAAAAAGAAAAAGAAACCCTTTCAATAATTCTTGAAAGCACACCCCATGGCATTACATTGATTGATAGACACAATAAATACCTCTATGTAAATCCTTATTTCACAGAAATCACAGGGTATACGCTTAAAGATATTCCCACCCGGGAAGACTGGTTTAAAAAAGCGTATCCAGACAAAAATTATCGAAAGAAAATCTCTGAAATATGGGGCAGTGACAGCAATCAAACAGGTCAGAAAAAGAATCACGAATTTAAAATAAAATGCAACAATGGCCGATCAAAATACATAGAATTCAGATCCACGTTTTTAAAGGATCGAACAATTTCAGTGCTTACAGACATCACCGAACAGAACCAGGCTAAACAGGAATTGAAATTACTAAACTTGAGATTAAAACACGAGGCTACCC
>CALGRI010000356.1 GCA_937880875.1 uncultured Pseudomonadota bacterium | reverse complement strand
ACGATCAGTATCGGCATTGCAAGTAGAAGAGGTGATGATACAGCAGATGCAATGATTGCAAAAGCTGATGCCGCCTTGTACAGAGCTAAAAAAAATGGGCGTAATCAATTGGCCTTTAGTGATTAAACAATTTTAAATGATATAATTTTAATTTCGACAATTGGAGAAAAATTTTTTGAACTCAAAAAAAAGTCATGGTGGTTGTTTGTATGCTTGTTGCTATATTTCTTTGTTCCGTTTTCAGGACAAGCCGAGGATGCCGGAAAAACGATTCAGACCATCACAGTTGTCTCAGATGATAATTACCCCCCTTATATTTTTCGAGATTTTAATGGAGATATTCAAGGCATTCTTGTGGATGAGTGGAAGTTATGGGAAAAGAAGACCGGCTTAAAGGTAAATTTGATTGCAATGGACTGGGGCAAGGCAAAGGAGTTTTTTCTTAAAGGACAAGCCGATGTCATAGACACAATTTTTTTTGCCGAGAAGAGAGCTAAGCAATATGATTTCACAAAACCCTATGCCACGATAAACGTGCCTGTTTTTTTTCATAAAAACCTTGGAGGCATCGTCGACATCGAATCTTTGCAGGGATTTACGATTGGAGTGAAAAAAGGAGATGCCTGTATCGAAGTGTTGAAAAAACATGGTATTACCAGTTTGCAGGAATATGACTCCTATGAAGCAATCGTTAAGGCTGCAAAAGACCACCAGATAAAAGTTTTTTCCATAGACAAGCCTCCAGCGCTCTATTACCTTTATAAAATGAATCTTGAAGATGAATTCCGCTATTCTCTTAACCTATATACGGGAAAATTTCATCGAGCCGTCATCAAAGGCAGGACAGATATATTGAAGATAGTGGAAGACGGATTTTCCTTAATCACAAAAAAGGAACACAATGCCATAGAAAAAAAATGGATGGGGGAACCCCTTATCCGGCCGGCGTATCTCCGCTATGTTCTATTTTCTTTCCTGTTGGTCGGGTTGCTCTTCTTAATGCTTGTTTTTCTTAATATCACTTTGCGAAAAAAGGTCAGATCAAAAACCTCTGAATTACAGGATCTTGTTAATCAACTAAAAAAATCAGAAAACCAATTCAGAAGTCTTTTTAACTCTATAACCGATCTCATCTACACACAAGATATGGAAGGCCGGTTTGCTTCAGCAAATCCGGCCATGCAGAGACTCTTTGGCTATGATATGGATGAATTTATCGGGCACAGGGCAGCCGATTTCATGAAACCTGAACTTCAATCTGATTTTGCCAGCCGGTATCTGGAAGTGATCAAGGAACAGGGGCATCATGAGGGCATTAGTTGCTATTTTAAAAAAAACAAGGAAAAGATTTATATTGAGTATAGAAGTTCCCTGGTCAAACCGGATGATGGTGGGCCATACATCAGTGGAATTGGCAGGGATGTCACTGAAAAAATTTTATCTGAAAAAAAAGTTAAACAACTTCAAAAACAGGTAGCACAAGCCCATAAGATGGAATCCATCGGCACCCTTGCCGGTGGTATAGCCCATGATTTTAATAATATTCTTTTTCCTGTTTTAGGTTATGCGGAGATGCTGTTAGAGGATGTTCCTGAAGACAGTCCATTCCGAGCCAGTATTAATGGAATTTATACGAGTGCCTTGAGAGCCAAGAGCCTGGTAAAACAGATCCTTACATTTTCCCGTCAAGAGAGCGGTGAATTGATGCTGATGAAAATGCAGCCTGTTGTCATGGAAGCATTAAAACTTATCAGATCCACAATTCCCACAACAATTGAAATCAAACAGGATATCAATCCTGACTGTGGTGTAATCAAAGCTGATCCCACACAAATTCATCAGATTGTAATGAATCTTGCAACCAATGCCTACCATGCCATGGAAGAAACAG
>CALGRI010000355.1 GCA_937880875.1 uncultured Pseudomonadota bacterium | reverse complement strand
TGTGCCTGCGGCCAATACAGCCCTGACAGTTCTTAAAAAAGTTTTGGAAGAACGCGGCGAAGAATAAAATCTATCTTCACAATTAGTGCTTAACCGAAAACCCCGTGTTTGGGCGAAAAGTTGCCCATATACAAGGCGCAAAAAATCTTGAACCCGGAGTGTACTACTGTACATGAGGATTTCAGGATTTTGCAGCAACGCAGTAGATGGGTGAGTTTTCGTTCAAACACTAATTACGCTTATCTCATTTCCAGTATCAGTATACAATCTGACGGGCAAACGCTAATGCCTTGTCTTTAATAGACTGGTTCATCTGGTCTGCTGTTGTACAACTGCCGATAAAAAGTTCTCCAGCTTTTACAGTCTTATGGGGTTTTTGCATCCGCTCAAAAGCAGTAAAAACACCCTCTGCGTTGTTTTCATAGGGACCTGCACCTGTTATCAGAAGTGCCTGTCTCTGCCCGGCTACCAAAGATGCGTGATCAGGCTCATGAAAGCGGGTGTAAAGGCAGTATGTTCTGTCAATAAGCGCTTTTATCTGGGCTGTAAATCCCCAGAAATAAAGAGGTGAGGCAAAAATGACCAATTGGGCGCCAACCATTTTTTCAAGGATTTCCAAAGCATCATCTTTTTGTACGCAGCCTATTTTTTGAGGTTCTTCCTTGCATTTGGCACAGGCAAGGCATCCTTTTATGTCTTTTGAATTCAGATAAATGGACTCGACTTCATGGCCCAGGGATTTTAACTCATCTTCCACCCATCCAAGGACTTTGGCAGTATTCCCTTTTTTCCGGGGACTGCCCTGTAACGCTATAATTTTCATTGTTTCTCCTGTTTTTGATTTTGTGTAGCAGGTTGTTTGTTATCCGCCGGCAAACCAAATCATCTTTTGCGTTAAAATATTGCACGTTTTTTACATTTGTCAATTGGTTGAATTTATCCTGATTAAATTTATCCGGTGTTTATGCATCATCAACACATGTTTATTGCCATTTGCACTTCTTCCCTAACCATTCCTACTGCAGTGTTTTGAAAAACTTCCAGGGAAGATTTGGCATCTTGTCCGCCAATACGCCCAATTGCCCAGGCAGCCATGGCTTTGACCCGTTCGTCATCATTTTCGTTAAATGCCCGGATCAGATCAGGGATGTATGATGCATCCAGGGAATTGCCCATGACCCTTGCCACGTTCATCTTCCATCGCCAGATATCTTTATAAGACATATAAAACATGTGCGGCCAGATTTTATTTTCAAAATAATCTTTGTCCATGTGCAAAAGACGAGACAGATTAAAATCATCCGCTTTTGCAACGACCTTTTCATTTAAGAGGAGTTCTTTTGTAAGCCAGGGCTGGTTCCTGGGGCAGACGTTCTGACATCGATCGCATCCATAAACATACATCCCCATGGGCTCCCGAAGTTCTAAAGGTGTAATCCCTTTGCCAAAATAGGTAAGAAATGAAATGCATTTTCTCGGATCAATCCGACCGTTTCCTTTCAGGGCGCGTGTGGGGCAGGCTGTAATACATGTGTTTTGGCACCAATCCGGGCAATCGATTTTAATACTCGGGTTCCCGGGAATAAAACTTTTATCAATGACAATGGCGATTGGCAATGTCCAGGAGCCCTGCCGGGCGACCTTGCTGGAGTAAAAAAGGCAATTTTTCCCAAATGTACCCATTCCTGCGCGAGCTGCCGCCACCCGATGGGGAAGGTTATACGGGACCTTGGAGTCAATGCCGTTATCACGAAGAAAGCTGCGGAATGCTTTAATCCTTTTTGAAAGCCCATCCTTGGTGACACGGTCATCATCCAGATAGCAACGCCCGAAATTACCCTCCATTGATCGGGGGTAGGCTTTACGAAAATAAGGCTCCATCAGCACAATAATGGTTTTTGCCCCGGCCATGATAAAGCCGGGGTCAGTGCCATTCAAAAGATCCAGGCCCACCATTTCGGTCCAGGCATATTCTTCCTTCATATCAAGCAACCGCTGCTTATGTTCAACAAATGGTTCGGCTGTGGTGAACCCCACATCCTCAAATCCAAGTTTATTTCCGTGCTTGATAATATCCTCTTTTGTGATCATCTTAATAACTCCATATTTTTTACAGGGGCTTTACAATCTGCCTTATTTTTCCAGATTGTATGGCTTCAAAAAATTCATCCCCCAATTGCTTGTTTTTTTCAACAACTTTTTTCCAGTAAGCCATGCGCTCCTTATCTTTTCCCTTGAACGTATTAAAATCTTTTCTATCGGGTATTTTTGCCAGAGGAAGACTTTTCACAAACCTGTTTGAAGGGGCAATAAGCACCACATTTTCCATGTGTCTGCTGCATGGTTTGCGGTTTAAAGCCTTATCAAACCACCCGGGTGTAATCTTTTCATAAAAATGAGGGTATAAAACAAGTCCGTCCTCATTGGGTAAAAATGGTATGTCCAGATGATAATCAAGGATTCCACCATCCCTAAATACTCCTGGTGCACCTTCAATAGCAC
>CALGRI010000354.1 GCA_937880875.1 uncultured Pseudomonadota bacterium | reverse complement strand
TATATTATAAAAAACACTCTGGAAGAATGACCGGAGATGATGCCTGCGGCTCATATATTTGAATAGAAAGTTTTATTCTGAAAAACCTGGCATACCATATATTGGGGTGCTCAAATTTTGTTTGGACTGAGTCTTTAAAATACCAGTCCACATTGAAACAAGGTAGGAAAAAAGTGTTTAAAAATAGACATATTGCCCACTCGTTAGAATTCACCAGGATTCATCCAAAATCAGCTTCACCTTGTCTCTGATTTGTTTTTTTTCTTTGCCTTTAGCGGAACAGGACGCTGGCCACCGGCAGCTATGAGCTACTGATCTGGCAAGACTCGGGTATTTTGATGCAGCAGGGATATGTGCATCTCACTTCTTTGAGGTAGCGTGTGTCAACAATTCCACTTAGCACGCCTGGGGCACTCCTGAGTTTTTTTGACTGATGATATCTTGTAATGCACCTTTTTTATTTTTTTCCTTGACATGAGGTAAGTTTTATTTTTATTCATTTATAGTCATTTTCACAAAAAATAATAACTTGAAGCAAAAAATGTCTAATTTTATAGCTCCGCAATTTCAAAAAAGGCAGAGTGCGTTGAGTTTAAATAAGAATCAACTCACTAATCTGGTTATGGAAAATATAACCTCAGCTGTCTTATTTTTAGACAGACATTTCGTTTTAAAAGAATTCAACCATTTGTATGCTCAGTCCATTGAAAAATACACACCCTATTCACCGAAACAAATTCGGGGGGAAAATTATTTTGACTGCATTCCAAATGCCCGAGAATTATTATTGCCGCTGTTTAGCCGGATAAAATATATGAAAACATCTAAATCTGTTCATAACTTACCATTAACATTAAAAAAACAAGGGGAATATATTACTACCCGCTGGGATGCATCAATTTTGCCTGTAATAGACTCGAGACATACTATGCAGGGGTTATTAATATTCACAAATGATGTAACATCAAATTCTTCATGTGATAAGGTTAAGAAAAAGTGGCAACCCTTTTATTCTGTTGATAAGCGGGAAAAAGATCTTGAAACTGCTCTTCGTGTGGTACTTGAGATTCAAAAAAAAGATAAAAAAAATATTGAAGCAAATATTCTTTCAAATATTGAAAAGATCGTTTTTCCCTATATCGAAAAATTAAGTATGGACAATTTGACCTCAGAACAAAAAATTTGTATTAAAATGATTGAATTAAATCTTCAAAAGGTTACTTCATCCTTTTCATTAAAGTTGTCCTCCAGTTCTTATAATTTTACCCCTAAAGAAATTCAGATAGCTGACCTTATCAGGCAGGGTAAACAAAGCAAAGAGATTGCCTCGCTGTTATCCGTATCAAAATTAAGCATAGACACCCACCGCAATAAGATACGGAAAAAACTGAATTTAAATAATAAACGGATCAATCTTACAACCCATCTTCTTTCACTGACAAACCTTAAATAAGGCCCATTGACATACAATGATTTGCTGATAATCAGGTGTCAAAAACCAGAAATCAATTTGAACCTTTTCCCAAATATGAATTTTTTCTCCATATTATACCCATATTCTTTCCATATTTATTTTTTAAGCAAATATTTCTATACTTTTTTAAATATGATGAAATCTATATTTCATCGTATTTATACTATTGTTCAAGGATAACAATTTTAAAAAGGAGAAACTTAGTATGAAATTATCCGAATATGCCAATTATGATGGGTTGGGGTTGGCGAAATTAGTACAGCAGGGAGAAGTCACTCCTAATGAGCTAAAAGAGACAGCGATTGAAGCGATTAAGCAACTTAACCCGAAATTGAATTCCGTTATTACTGTACTCTCGGATCAAGCCGGAAAAGAGATCGAAAAGGGACTGCCCGATGGTCCGTTTAAGGGCGTTCCATTTCTTATTAAGGAGATTGTTCTTCATGCGGCTGATGTTCCTTTGAACTACGGAAGTCGCTTAGCCAAGGGACTCGTTTTACCGCATGATACAGAACTGATGTCTCGTTTCAGAAAAGCCGGTCTGGTAACTATCGGAACAACACCTACTCCAGAATTTGGTTACAATGCAACCACCGAAGCAGTAATTCATGGGCCAACGAAGAACCCTTGGAACACTGCTCGAAGCCCTGGTGGTTCCAGTGGCGGTTCTGCTGCTTCCGTAGCGGCAGGCATTGTTCCTTTAGCTCATGCTAATGATGGGGGCGGCTCGGTGCGAATCCCTGCATCTTGTTGCGGATTAGTTGGATTGAAACCCACTCGAGGCCGGGTCCCAACCGGACCGGACTATGGCGAAATATTGAATGGTATTGCCGTAGAATTTGCGGTAACACGCAGTGTCCGAGACGCATCTGCTCTACTTGATCAAGTTGCCGGTCCAGATACTGGCTGTTATGGCTGGGCAGAACCGCCTAAGATTTCGTTTGCCCAGGCAGCATCATTGCCGCCAGGAAAACTTCGAATTGCCTGGATGGACAAAGCCTTAACCGGTGTATCTATTGACCGTGAATGTGTGGATGCCGTTCATAATACGGTGAAACTTTGTGAGGATCTTGGACACGAGATGGTTGAAGCGGCACCTGAAATTGATATTGAAGCTCATTCATTAGCTACTTTACGCATTTGGTCTGCCAATCTGGCAAATATGATGGACGGAGTTGGTACACTCTTGGGAAGGACCCCGTCCGAGGAAAATTTGGAGGCAGCAAGTCTGGCATGCTATCATTTTGGGAAGAGTCTCACTGCAACTGAGCTTTTACAGGCTCTTGACATTTATACTCTTGTGTCACGATCTGTTGGTGTCTTTTTTGAAAACTATGATGTTCTACTCTCACCCACGACTGCCCAACTGCCTCTTCCTTTAGGAGAGTTGAATCAAAACGCTTCAGGATTAAGTGCCCAGGAATGGACTGAGCAGATTTTCACTTATGCTCCATTTACTAATCTTTTCAACACAACGGGTCTACCCGCAATTTCTTTACCTCTTTCTTGGAATAAAGAAGGTCTTCCGATTGGTATGCAATTCGGCGGACGTTATGCAGATGAGGCGACGTTGTTAAAACTATCCAGTCAGCTTGAAGAGGCTTGTCCTTGGAAAGATAAACGTCCCTCTGTTCATATCTAACGATTTCTTTTGAAATCAAATAATGGGGCGGCTTAACACCCGCCCCATGTCCAGAAGTAATTATGTCAGGATCTGTCGTATAAAAGCCCAAAACTTGTTCTCGTTGAAAATTTCACGATTCAGTGCTCAAACAGTTGGGCTTCCCGCAACTCCTTTTCATCAGAATCATATAAAAACTTGTCTAATCTCCTGAAAGGATTTCATATCCAAGATGATGTTTAATATTTCCTTGTTCTTCCTTGTTGTTCCAGCTACTTTTTCTTCTCTGAAAATTGAATCTTAATATTTTTTAAACAAAGCTTTTTTCTGCAAGTCTGTGTTTTGGTCTAAGGTGCTGACTCTGGCATATCTGGTGCAATGGCCAGAGAGGACAAACTTGTTATCGGCTTAAAAACACATGCTATTGCCAAGATACATATCCGACTATGAAAAATCAATTAGCTTTCTCCAAATACAAAAATCAAGCTAAAAGAATAAACTTTGTTGGATATTTTGTAAAATATTATCATGAATCTTTAAAGCATGACACCAAATGTTGCAAACGACAGTACTCACCCCAAGAAGCTATTAAAATAGGCTGGTTCCATGGTATATACACCCACGAGCAAAATTTGAATTGGAGCGACAGCTTCCAAAAGAAATACACATAGCCGCGGAACCAGACGGCAACGACTATATTAACGTGTAAGTGTCGTTTTTGCAAAAAATCTTCAAACCACAACATCTGGTAGAAACCAAACTTTCAATCTTTAATGTGGAATTCATCTATATGGGACAAGACATTTTTAAATGAATCAACTCTCCGGTAAATTTTATTGGAGATAGAGTAACCGTCTTGATAATCTCAATTTCAATCATTTTTTTCATCA
>CALGRI010000353.1 GCA_937880875.1 uncultured Pseudomonadota bacterium | reverse complement strand
GTGTCAACGATAATTACAAAGATTGACAAAACCTGAAAGACTTTATATAAAAATTGAACTATGACAATGGATAAAAATATACCCCGGTTTACGATAACTGATCATTCATCAGATCTTAAGGCCTGCTTAAATAAAGTCGAACAGCTGTCCAACTGCATTGAAATCGCAAATTTGATCAATTCCGAGCTTTCCATAGGAAAACTTCTTTCCAATGTCATGAAGACGACTAAAAAAACCTTTTTGGCAGATGCCGTGAGCCTGCTTTTAATTGATGAAAAAACAGGAGACCTGACCTTCCAGATTGCCCTTGGTGATGTTGGAGATGAAATCAAGGAAATTTATCGATTGAAAAAAGGGGAGGGAATTGCCGGAACAGTTGCCCTAAAGGGGACACCCCTCAATCTTGAAGATGTTTACCTGCACCCTGAATTTTCTCCGGAATATGATAAGAAGACAAATTACAGAACCCGCGCCATGCTCTGTGTCCCTCTTAAGGTTCATGGTAAAATCATCGGTGTCATACAGGTGATTAATAAATTGATAAAACCCTTTGTTTTTTCCCCTGAAGAACTTGAGATGCTGGTTACCATAAGCTCCAGTGTCGCGGTTGCCATTGATACGGCTAAAATGCATAAAATCATTCTGCAAAGAGAAACCCTTGAAAGGGATTTAAAACTTGCCAGGGAGGTCCAGGAAAGTTTTCTACCTAAAGAACTTCCCCTGGTTGAGACATACAGGTTTGCCGCGTTAAATCAGCCTGCCCTGGAAATCGGCGGTGATTTTTACAATTTTTTCAGATTGCCTGGAAATAAACTGGGAATTGTTCTGGGAGATGTTTCAGGCAAAGGAATCTCTGCTTCTCTTTTTATGGCCCGCCTGACAAGCGATTTGCAATATTATACCCTTTTATATCCCGAACCCAGGGAACTTTTAACCCAGATAAACAAAGTTTTATGTGAGCGGGCAAAAAGAGGTATGTTTGTAACCCTGGTATACATGCTTTTAGATACTGTTGAAAACCGCATACAAATTGCCAATGCAGGTCATGTAGCCCCCATTTATTCTGATGATGAGGGTACGCAGCTTTTGGGGCATGATAATAAAAAAGGACCGCCCCTTGGCATTATACCGGATACTGAATATGAACAGGAAACATTTGAACTTCAAAATAATTCAAGTGTTACCATCTATACAGATGGTGTTATTGAGGCAAAGAACACTAGTGGAAAATTGTTTGGTATTAAAAGACTTCTAAAGGTAATTAAAATGCAACCCAATGATCCTGATTTGATTGTCAAAGGGATTATAAATTCTGTGGACAAGTTTACCTTAACGGAAGGCAGAAGTGATGATTTGACCCTGCTGGTATTTAGTACAAATTAATATTTTTTCAATGAATACAAAGAGAATACAAAGATGAAATAATTTATGGAATTGGAACCCATCCATTTAAGTATAATGTCACACCCTGAAAACCTGAAAGGAATCAGAAGTGTGATGAAAGATATTGTGTCAAAAACCGGCCTTTCAAAAGAGGATTCAGGTTGTATTATTCTTGCGATTGATGAAGCCTGTTCCAATATTATCAAGCACGGTTATAAAAATGACTATAACCAGAAAATTGACCTGACCATTACGCTGGAAACAAATCTTTTAACCATCTCAATTATTGACAATGGTATCGGCTTTGACAAAACTCCCATCAAAACAAGGGATATTGATGAAATTAAACCTGGAGGCCTTGGCATTTATATCATAAACCAGGTGATGGACCAAGTTGAATACACCCGCACGCCAGAAGGTTTTAATAAAATAAAAATGGTAAAGAAACTTAATAGTTAAAAGGGGTCGCTTTTTTGCGATATTTTATAAACCAATATCAATTTTCAGTCTCCTCATCCTTTCATAACCCATTAATAAAATAAACTTATTATCCATCACCCATCTTGCCTCAACCTTGGCATACTCTTTGCTTTATA
>CALGRI010000352.1 GCA_937880875.1 uncultured Pseudomonadota bacterium | reverse complement strand
GAAGCTGAAAAACGCGTGACCACTGTTCTTCGAAATGATCCGGGCACAGGGATTATCCGCCTTGCAGATGCCGGCTATGACACGGCTATTGATGTGGCCAGCACAAAGGGTGTAAAACTTCCCATGATCAATATGCATTAAAAATATTTTTATATAGAACAATTCACCAAATATGGAGGCTTAGACCACATGACACCCCTGGAACCTGATAAAATTGACACCCTTTTTATCAATTGCCATCTTGCCACCATGACAGGCAATGCCTTTTCAATTATTGAAAAGGCAGCCCTGGCTGTCACCGGAAAAACCATTTCCTGGATTGGCAAAGAAAAAGATTTGTCTGATCATTTAAAAACCAAATGCCAAAAAGTTATCGATTGCAAAAATGGCTGGATTCTGCCGGGATTTGTAGACTGCCATACCCATCTTGTCTGGGGGGGATCAAGATCCAATGAGTTTGAAATGAGGCTTGCCGGTGCCAGCTATGAAGAGATCTCAAAAAAAGGGGGCGGCATATTCTCCACGGTACAGGCCACACGTAAGGCTTCTAAAGATGAATTATTCATCTTGGCCTCAAAAAGGGTGGCCGCATTATTAAGCCAGGGAATCACAACTCTTGAAATCAAATCCGGTTATGGGCTCAACCTTGAAACCGAATTAAAACTTCTTGAGGTCATCAGGCAATTGGATAAAGATTTCCCCGTACACATAGAAGCAACTTTTTTGGGTGCCCATGCCCTGCCCCGGGAATTTGCCAACGACCCTGACGGATATATTGATCTTGTAACAGACACCATGCTGCCAAAAATAAAAAACCAGGGTATTGCAACGGCAGTGGATGTGTTTTGCGAACATATTGCCTTTAATCTTTCCCAGACAAAAAAAGTGTTTCAAACAGCTAAGGATCTGGGACTTAACATCAAACTTCATGCAGAGCAGTTATCTGATTCCAATGGAGCTGCTCTTGCTGCCCAATTTTCTGCCCTGTCCTGTGACCACCTTGAATATCTTTCCCTGGACAGTGCAAAGAAAATGGCTGACAACCATGTAACAGCAGTTCTTTTACCAGGCGCTTTTTATTTTTTAAAGGAGACGCAGAAACCACCCGTGGATATTTTAAGGAAGCTTAAGATCCCCATGGCAGTATCAACAGACCTTAACCCTGGTTCCAGCCCTGTTCATTCCATGACCCTTGTCCTCAACATGGCCTGCGTGCTGTTTGGCCTGACCTGTGAAGAAGCATTGCTTGGAGCAACCATCCATGGTGCAAAAGCCCTGAGTCTTGAAAAATCAAAGGGCAGCATTGAAAAAGGCAAGGATGCCGATCTTGTGGTATGGGATATTGATACGGCGGCAGATCTCTGTTATCTTGCCGGGTTGACACCCATTAAAATGGTTATTATAGAGGGCAGGATACTTCATGACAATTTTAAAAATGAATAGAGTTTTTTAGGAGAACCCCATGGCCTGCATACTGACATCTGTCAATTGGATAATCTTAATCGGAACATCTTTATTCCTGCTGGTCTTAAGCCTGTCTTCTTTCAGAGAAAAAGAAACCCGGGCAGCTGTCATATCGTTGATTTTTTTTATGCTGAACACTGCTTTCTGGGGATGGTTTATCGCAGCTTCAGGCAGGTTTCAAACCATTAACATCCTCGCTGTATCTTTACTGGGTCTTTTTGGCCTTATCTCCTTGGTGAAATTTTTTCCTGGCAAGTCCAAAGAAAGAGACACTTCAAAAGCAGAGCAATATGATGAAAGGGATAATATGTTTGCCAGGAATAATATCCAGCACCACCCGGAATTGCTAAAAACATATTATGCCATGCGCCCTGAAAACAGATCAACAGATCTTCAGATTCACCAGAAGCCTGAATTTGGAGACAAAGAGCAGGTTTATCATGACTCTTACGCAACACCCTGCTATCTGGCGGCTTTTGAATATCTTGAAAGATCCATTCCTTTGTCAACAGGCAAAGTGGCTGAACAGAAAGCATCCATTGATCCTGTTCAATTCTGCAAGACCATCAAAGAATTTGCAGAATTTTACGGGGCCTGTGATGTGGGGTTTTTACACTTAAAGCCCCATCATTACTACAGCCATAAAGGCCGGCATGCTGAAAACTGGGGGAACAAAACCGATCAGACCCATAAAACAGCCATTGCCATTGTGGTCCCCATGCGGGTGGAAATGATAAAAAAAGCGCCCACAAGCAGTGTGCTGCAGGAATCTGCACAAAAATATGTGGAAGCGGCCAAAATATCCAATATCCTGGCCGGGTATATCCGGAATTTCGGCTATCCTGCCCGGGCGCACAATGATGCCAATTACGACACCCTCTGTGTTCCCATAGCCGTGGAATCAGGCCTTGGAGAACTGGGTCGGATGGGAATTTTCATGCACCGGGTGTTTGGCCCCTGTGTCAG
>CALGRI010000351.1 GCA_937880875.1 uncultured Pseudomonadota bacterium | reverse complement strand
TTGCCGCTGAAAAAAAATATCATCCACCTTGATCACCATGCCGTCAATTTCATATGCAAGATTTTCCCTTAACGCTTCAAGCTCTTTATAAAAGGTTAAAACATGGTCTATTGTCACACCAGACACGATGTTGGGATTGACGGGAAATCCGAATTCTTTTAAGGACAACAACATCTGGGACTGAGTTTGAAACAAAATCCCTTCCACCAGGCCTGTCCCATAAACAAATATATCAAGAGGTCTTGCGGCTGTAATTTTCGAATCCAATTGCCGTAATGATCCTGCTGCAGCATTTCTCGAATTGGCAAAAACCGCCTCACCCTGTTCACTGCGGTTTTTGTTCAATTGATCAAATTGAGGCCGCCGGATAATAACCTCCCCTCTGACCTCGATCAGGGAAGGCATTTTAAGGCTATCACCGTGCAGTTTTAAAGGGACAGATCTTATGGTCCTGACATTTTGAGTAACCACCTCGCCTGTGATTCCGTCTCCCCGGGTTGTGGCCTGAACAAGCAGTGCGTTTTCATACTTTAATTCCACGGCCACGCCATCCAGTTTGGGTTCCACCGTATATAGAATCTCTTCCCTGTCTAAATTTTTAACGATTCTTTTGTGAAAATCCAGCACATCCTGATCATTAAAAGCATTATCAAGGCTTAACATGGGTATTGAATGCAGGGCTTGCTGAAAACCAATTAAAGGCGGGGCACCCACTCTTTTTGTCGGCGAATCAGGACTGGAAAACTGGGGGAACTTGTCTTCAATTTCAATGAGCTTTTTCAGCATAACATCATATTCATGGTCTGAAATTAAAGGATCATCCAGTACATGATATTGATAGCTGTGGGCTGTCAATTCCTTTTGAAGCCTTTGGGCTTCTTTTTTTATGGCATTATTCATTTTTCGCACATTTTTTGGATAAAACCCATGATAGACTCACAGGCCGACTTTCTGGCCAGAATAAATCTTTTTTTCCTGAATCCGGGATCCCAGTCTTTTGATGCCACACTGTCAGACACTACAAGAACTCCTGCAATGCTAACCTTTCGATAGGAGGCAACAGAAAAAAGAGCTGAACATTCCATTTCAACGGCATGAGCGCCAAGGTCTCTGAAATAAGCGACTTTTTTTTTGGTCTCCCTGTAAATGGCATCCGTGGTCCAGACCGTTGTTTTTTGAAAACCAATCCCACAGGATGTCAAGTGATCTGACAATTGATCTGTTAAATTCAAGTCGGGTTCTGAGAAAGGAATTCTTTCATCCAGAATCCTGTAATTTACAGAAGTCCCTTCATCCACAATGGCTTTGACAGGAAGAATGATATCTCCGACATTCAATTGATCTGTCACAGCCCCGCACCATCCCAGAATAATAATTTTTTCGGCTCCTTTTGCAATTAAAGACTCCAGAAGCATTGAAGCATAAGGCGCACCGATAAAGGGTCCTGCAATACAAGCATCCTTATTACACTCATCAAGGATCATAAGAGTGCTTGTAAAAAAAGAGGAAACCTGTGGGGTTACAATATGTGATTGCATGAGCTTAAGATCAGGCTGGCAACTTACCATTACAGCCACAGGGCCGATATTGAATCCTTTGTGTGCTCCCAGGACAGGGACTATGGATTCATTATTCAGGTCCGACCATGTCGGATAAGTCATTCTTTACCTCATCAATAATATCATATATCCACATAATGTCTTCAATGGATAGCCTGCCGGCCTTTGAAGGTGCCCTGTCAGACCCATCTTTTTTTTTCAGAATTCTCGGGCCCAACTGGACTTTTGGCTCCCCTTCCCCATACTGATGAATTGAGACATGAAGCCCGGTCTCCTCGTTTTTCCATTCTTTTATTTTTTTATCCATTTCAGGATCATAGCCAGCCATATTTTTTCTCCTAAATTTTGTTATTTTAAATCATCGAAAAATCTGCAATATTTTTAAACAATGCCGACACAGAGGATAACAAAGCAAGCCTGTTCTGTCTTAATTTTATATCTTCTGCCATAACCATGACATCATCAAAAAAAGTATCCACAATCGGCCTTAAACCGGCAATATGCGATAAAGCGGTGTCATAATCGCCTTTTTGAATCAAATCATCCACTAAAAGACCCACTTGCCTGACAGCAGTGAACAATCTTGTTTCCGACGGATCTTCAAAAAGACGTTCATCCACTATCGTCAAGCCTTCTGAATCCTTTGTTTTTTTAAGAATATTTTCAACCCGTTTAAAGGTAATGGAAAGGGGCTCAAAGTCCGGTTCTTTTCTTAAAGAATCCATGGCCTTAACCCTTAAAACAACATCAGGAACATTGTCAAAGGATGCCCAGAGCGCTGAATTAACCGCTTCTTTTGAGAATCCCTTGTCCGTCAGGATATTGACCATTCTGTTTTGAAGAAACTCTTTTATTTTTACCGCTGTTTTTTGTCTGCTGCCTTCCATGTCAATATAAGCCGATAGCCCTTTATCAATCATGGCAGTTAAAGAGACTTCCATATTTTCTTCCATCATAATCAGCAGAATACCGATCCCCTGCCGCCGCAGTGCATAGGGATCTGCTCCGCCCGTGGGAATCAAGTCAACTGAAAAGCAGCCGCAAATGGTATCCAGCTTGTCTGCTATTGCCAAAAGACAGGCCACTGGATTTTCAGGCAATTGGCCACCGGAATATATCGGCCTGTAGTGCTGCTCAATGGCAAGGGCTATATCCTTTTTTTCACCGGCTTTTAAAGCATAGACCCTTCCGATAACTCCCTGAAGTTTTGTAAATTCAATGACCACCTGGCTGACAAGGTCAGCTTTGCAGATTTGTGCGGCCCTTTTAACATCATTTGTCAAGGTTTCTTTATCATTGTATGATGATTCGCGGGCAAGATATTCAACAAAATCTTTGATGCGCAGGGTTTTATCGTAGACTGATCCCAGTTTCTCCTGAAAGGTTACATTTTTAAGCTTTTGGGTAAATTCATCCAGGGAGGACTTGCAATCCACTTCAAAGAAAAATTTTGCGTCGGAAAGTCTTGCACGTAACACTTTTTCATGTCCTCTTGTCACAAGCCGCATATCTTTTGCCCTTGTGTTGTTAACCGCTATGAATAAAGGTTTTAGATTATTATTTTTATCTGTCAGGGCAAAATATTTCTGATGTTCTCTCATGGCTGTGATCAAAACCTCGTCCGGCACTTCAAGGAATTTATCATCAAAGGTGCCCACAACAGGAAATGGAGATTCCACAAGGTTTGTCACAAGATTAATCAGTTCATCATCTTCAAGAATCCGGGCACCATGCTCTTTTGCACAGGCTTGTATGGCTTTTGTCAGGACAGCCTTTCTTTTCTCAATATCCGGGATAAC